>JACDAU010000127.1 GCA_013695265.1 Chloroflexia bacterium | reverse complement strand
AGCGAGGGGCAGGCCGTCTACCCGACGCCCGTGGTTGGCATGGTTGGATCGCTGCCGGACGTGACGAAGGCGGTCGGGCTCGGCTTCCGGGAGGGCTGCGCGGTATACCAGCTCAGTGCGGGGTCCGCGCCCACGCTGGCTGGGAGCGAGTGGCTTGCGGTGCTTTCGAGTGTAGATGCGGGCTTGCCCCCACTGCCGGATCTCGACGGCGAGGCCCGGCTGCACGAGCTGCTTCGCAGCGGGATAAACGATGGCTGGATACTGTCCGCGCACGACGTCTCGGAAGGCGGTCTCGCAGTCGCGCTGGCCGAATGCGCAATCGCGGGCAACGTCGGGTTGCCGTCAGCGCTGCCCTCGGAGGCAATGTCCGTCGAACACCTGTTTGGCGAAACGCCCGGCGTGGTTATCATTGGTGTCCGGGCGGACCAGAGCACGACGCTGGAGACGCGTAGCTCCCACGCCAACCTCGCGTGCCACCGTCTCGGCGTTGCGGTGGGGCGGGACCTGACGGTCGAGGGCGTGTTCACAATTGCGGTTGAGCAGTTGAGGGCAGCACACAGCCGCGCGCTGGAGGCGCAGGTGACTCGCTTCGACCCGTAGCCAGTAGATGGCTCGCGCCGCGCGGTCATAGGACCAATATCCTATTGAGCGCATGGTCGCCGATTCATACACTGGGGCTATGACAGTCTCAGACCGGTCACAAACAGCGACGGCGCCACAGCATGATCTCGGGCGCCGAGGCATCCCGTTCATCACACCTGTGAGCGCCGTGTGCATCGCGATTGCCATGGGTGTGGCCTCGCGCCAGTGGGGTGAGTACGATGTGTACTGGCATCTCGCAAACGGTCGGCGCATGGTTGAGCAGGGTCTGTCACCGAACCCGGATGCTTTTTCGTGGTCTGCGGCTGGCGAGCTGTATGTGTCGTACTCGTCGCACCTCGATCGTCTGTTTTACCTTTTGTGGGATGCGGGCGGTGTCCGCGCGCTGTCGCTCTTCCCGGCGGTCATGTTTGGGCTGATCCTCCTGCCACTCGCGCTGCGCCTTGCTCAGTTACGGCCTTGGCCAGTAGTCGAGGCGATGGCCTTGGGGTTGACGATGTTCGCGGTATTCCCATATATGGGCACCCGCCCCCATACAGTAGCTTTTGTGTTGTTCGGTTTTGCCGCGTATCTGATGCGAGAGCCGTTTGGGTGGCGTCAGGCATTAGCGGCGGGACTCCTGATCGGGTCCTGGGCACACTTGCATGGCACGTTCTATTTCGGCTTCGGCCTGCTCGCCTCGGGCGTGATCGCGTGGTTGTGGACGCGGTCGTACCGCTCGGCGCTCCGGGCGGGCGGGGCGCTGGTACTTGCGCTGGCGATCAGCATGCTGACTCCCTACGGCGTGCATGTCTGGAAATATCCGCTGAAAACCGCCTTCAACCCGTACTTGTCGAATAACCTCGACTGGTCCGGTCTCAAGCCGCTCTCGTCGATGTATATCTGGATGGGCATCATCATCATCGGTGCGCTCCTTGTGGGCATCTGGCGGGCGGGTGACCCGCGTTCCCTATCGGCAGTGGGGCTGGTCCTGCCTACCATACACACGGCGCGCTTCACGCCGTTCAGCGCGCCATTGCTGGTAGCGCTCATAGTCGAAAAGCTTGTCTACAGACATGGCTTCCTTCGGGCTGGCTACACTGCTCCATCCAGGGTGACCAGTGGACTGTGCGTCAGCTTGCTGTTGGTGGGGCTGCTCTCGGCGCTTGTGCTACCGCCACCGTCGCTGGAGAAAGCTACGGTCTGGCCGGTTCCCGAGAAGGCAGTGAATCGGCTCCTGGCGTGTGCGGCTCCTGCCCCAGTATGGAACGACTACAATTTTGGTGGGTATCTTATCTGGCGTGGCGGGGGCAAGTACACGGTGGGTATTGACGGCCGGGCGGAGACGCTCTACGACAACGAGGCATTTGAGCAGCACTTCAGGGTGAGACGCGGATGGAACGGGTGGGCCGACACAATCCGAACATCGGCTGTCCAGTACGCGCTGCTTTCCACAGTGGATGATGAAAAGCTCAGCACCCTGACTACACTGGACGACTGGACCGTGCGATATCGGGATGACATTGCGACGCTCGCGGTGCGCGACGGTGCGGTTTGGCGCTGCGACGGAGACGTGGCGCCCAATCGGCAGGGCGCGCGTCTCCGTGCCTAACTAACCACAGGGCAGCCTACCCAGAAGTGGTATGACCGCCGCCAGGCGGTGTCGGACGAGTGAGATGCGCGTGGCCGCGGGTCGAGCCTGGTCACGGTGAGTATCGGCTGTCCGCGCGTGTAAATGGTCTCATGAGACAGGAACCGCGGTGTATGGCTCGTCAGGTCGACGAAACCGCTGACACCGCGGTTAGAAGCCGTTTGTGACCGGCATCATCGTTGCATTGGTGCTTGCGCCGATCACCGTAACTGCGGCGATCACAACGACCACGATGAGGCAGAGTATAAAGGCGTACTCGACGAAACCCTGGCCTCTCGCCGGTGAGAAGATGTGGCGTCTGAGATCGTGCAGGACCTGGTGGATCGTCAGAAACGTGTTCAACATCATCCAACCTCGGGGTCTATGAAGGGAGCCTCGAGCAATCGAGGCTCCCCGCGTCTGCTATGGCACTCCGCTAGCGGTCCACCAGCTAATTAGTCGAGTTCGCCGCCGATCTGACCGAACTTGTTGTTCGCGCCCGTACCGATGACGGTCACAGCACCGATGACCACGATCGCGATGAGGGCGAGGATCAGGGCGTACTCAACCATTCCCTGGCCCTTCCGGGGGGTGAGCACCAAGCTCTTGGCGTCGGCAACGAGGTACTGCGCGTAGATGTAAGCCTGAGTCATGTCGATAGCTCCTTTTCGCAGTCTCTGCTGCGTTGTAGTTTCTTCGGGGGCTTGTTTGTTGCATCCCCGACCTGATGTGAGTATATGACACCTATCTTCCGTGCGAAATATGACCTAGGTACTGTGAAAT
>JACDAU010000080.1 GCA_013695265.1 Chloroflexia bacterium | reverse complement strand
GTGCTCTTCCCTCGGGCGCAGGTGCGGACGCTGATCATCATCGTCATCTTCATCACCGTGACGCGTGTCTCCGCTCTTGTGCTGATTGGGATCTGGTTCCTGTTGCAATTCTTTCAGGGGTTGGCGTCCCTCGGGATGCGACAGGGCGAGTCAGGTGGCGTGGCGGTGTGGGCGCATGTCGGCGGATTCGTGGCGGGTCTCATACTCGTGATCTTCTTCCGGGGCCGACGCAAGCGCACCAGGCCCGGCGGGTATCATCCCGGCCCGCCGCGCGGTGGCTACTGAGCAACCTTTCGTGCTGGTGGCGGGCATTACGGGGCGAAGCGTTCGGAGCACAACGTTTGGATTACCACCGCATGCTGCGTCCGAAGAACTTCGCCCCTCTTTCTGCCACCCGGGTCTGGTGGGACCACCAGTTGGCCAGACAGAAGGAACCTGCCTCCGCCCACCTCTCTCGTTGGCGCCTGGGACTAACCGAACGCGTGCCGTCGGACGGAGAGGCCGACGGGGAGCGCGACCGCCAGGCCGAGGGCGAGCAGCAGCGATATAGGCAGACCGATGCCCTGGTCTTCGGCGAGCCCGCCGCCGCCGGTGCTTGGCATGCCAGGTATCACTGGCTTCGGCGGGGCGGCGACCAGGGGAGCGGACGGCGATTCGTCCTCAAAGCCGAGCACCGGACAGTTGACGACAGCGTTAGATGACCCGAGCAGGCCACCGCCCGGACTTGTGATCAGTCCCCGCGCCGCCAGTTGCCGTATCTGGTTCGCATCGGTCTGCCCGACGTTCACGCCCGTAGCTACCGCGTCCGGACTCCATACCGCGATATGTAGATCCCACAGCGGCGTGTACAGGCGGGCGAGGCGCGGTTCGTCGAGCGTGGGAAAGGAATCGAGGACGTTGTGCGCGTCGCCGTCATTCCGCAGCGACTCCAGCAGCTCCGTGTTCTCCAAGTTTATGTCTCCCGGTGGGTTGTCGAGGATGACGTGCATCAACCCCTGTGCCGGAGGCACTACCGGTCCCCGCTTGCCGTTGGTGAAGGTGAAGATCGCGGAACGGGCACCCTCCGGGTGGTCGCTGGCGTTCGCGAAGGGCAGGTTACTGCCCACCGGCACAAACGTGCCCCGTTCGAGCACCGCCGAGAGGGCGCCGGATGAGCCGAACGTCAGGTAATGAATCTCCTTGCCGTGCGCCAGGGCGCGGATGAACTGAAGGTCTACCGTCATCTTCTCGGTATCAATGGCCGTGACCCGGTCGAGGGTATTGTTGTGTGTGGTGACGTCGAACGGTCCATCGCCAACGGCGATGATTGGCGCGTTGTAGACGACAGTACTATCCCCGATGCTGATGAGGTCGCTGTAGCCGGGACCGGCCACCGAGCCGGGCTGGGCCTTGAGCGGCGGGAACCCGGTCTCGCTGGGCACGAGGATACGCTTCGGCGTGAAGTCAACACTGCCTGCGAACTCGACATCGGCGCGCCCGAGAATGGAATCGCCTGACTTGACCGTCTGCACGCACGGGGGGCAACCGTTCGTGGCGTTGGCGAGCCGTGGGGCGAAGTTGAGCCCCAACTCGCGGGCAACGCCCTCGTCGGAAACGTCGGTGATGACGTACCAGACAGACGTTCCCTTGTAGGATCCCTTGTGCAACGGGAGGGTGGCGATGCCGCTGTTCAGGTCTACCCGCTTGACACTCTTGATCGTGATCTTGTCTCGGGATAGTTCGCCGGAGATCTCGTCGTGGGCGAACGCCGGCAGCGTTATCGTGAGTGCGAGTACGAGTGCTATCAGTCCGGAATGTAAGGCTCTCAAGGTGCTCTCCTTTTCCTCGAAGCGGACTCGATTGCCGAGATATCTTCGCCGCTCCTCTCATGCGGTGGCCCCATGCTTGTCATGGGGCGCTATCCGCGCACTGGATCGAGTGTAACCGGCGGTAGCCAGCGTGTCGGTAGACAACGGGTAAGATGCGGTGAACGTCCGTGAAAAGAGGGTGAACAATGGTGAACGGTAGCAGCCAGGTCGCATCGCATCCGTTACACTACTCCTGGTTTCGGTGTGCGATAGTCGACTCACGCGAAGGCGCCGTATCGCCCCGCGTGGCGGCAGACGCGAACCCGCGGCGAGGTAAACGCCAGTCGGGATGGACCGCAGGTCCGGGCGGTACCCATAAAAGTGACTCGCGTCGCCGGGTCTGATTTGAGGAGGTCTCGACATGGACACACTCGATCTCGGGCAACGCTTCGCCGCGCTGGAAGAGAAACTCGGCGTGGAGGATTACAACTACGAGCACTTCCGCACGAAGCACTACGTTCTCGACGTCCAGGGCACGCTCAAGGCCCGAGGCATCGAGCCAGGCGAGTTCGCACCGGACTGGGATCTGTCGGATGCGATGGGCGGTTCGATGCGCCTGAGCGCACTGCGCGGCACCCCCGTGCTCCTGCACTTCGGCTCCATTACCTGACCGATCACCACCGGCTCGGTCGAGCCGCTCAAGAAGCTGCACTCTGCCTGGGGAGACCGCGTGCGGTTCGTGGATGTTGCCATCCGTCAGGCACACCC
>JACDAU010000076.1 GCA_013695265.1 Chloroflexia bacterium | reverse complement strand
CTCACCGGGGTCGGGCGGGCCGTGGACGTTGTCGTGGTCACGCCGGAGGATATCGAGCGTTTCGGTACCTCGCCGGGAACTATCCTCCTGCCTGCCCTGCGGGAGGGCCGCGTGGTGTATGGAGACTGAGCGCCTGCCGCCGAATGACCCGAGGGAGTGGTTGAATCGCGCTCGCAGCAACCTGGTGCAGGCTGAACTGGTGCGACCGGGCGTATATCTGGAAGACCTCTGTTTTCAGGCACAGCAGGCGGCGGAGAAAGCACTCAAGGCACTGCTCCTGGCTCGGGACATACCGTTTCCATCCGTTTCCATGCGTCCATGACCTCGGACAATTGATCACCCTGCTGGATCGGGGCGGTGTGCGGGTGGTTGGGCCGGTGCGCGAGGCGGCGCGACTTAACCCGTACGCGGTGGCAGCCCGGTATCCCGGCCTGGATGAGCCCGTCACACCGCGGGAGTACACGGAAGCGCTCGATCTCGCGCGCACCGTCGTCCTCTGGGTGGAGAGCATTCTCGGTGGCACCGGCCCGAAGCAGCAGGAGCGGCTTCGAGCGGATGGGGGTAGCTCGACGCGAGACAGACAATCAGGAGGCAACGACGTATGAGCGAACAATTCGCGGTGCAGAGGCCAATGCTGAAGTACGCGCAGCAGGTTTGCTGGGAGTACGTGTCGCCGGAGCAAGCGCTGGCGATGCGCGGTGGCGACACGGGGCTGTACCTGCGGCCGGTGCTGGAGGAGCAACTGCTGCGGCTGAATCCGGGCGTGGTGGACATCGGGCGCGCGGAGGACGTGATCCGCCGCCTGGGCCTGTTGCAGCCAACGATCCGGGGCAACCGCGAGGCGCTGGGCTGGCTGCGCGGCGAGGGCAGCGTGTTCGTGCTGGAGGAGAACCGCGAGCGCAACGTCCGCCTCGTGGATTACGGGAACCCGGCGAAGAACCGGTTCCATGTCACGGACGAGTGGCGGCAGAAAGGGGCGGTGTACGCGAACCGCGCGGATGTCGTGTTCCTGATCAACGGCATCCCGGTGGCGACAGCGGAGACGAAGGGCGCGACGAAGTTGAACGGGCTGGCGGAGGGGATCGAGCAGGTGCGCCGGTACCATCGCGAGACGCCGGAGATGTTCACGTCGTCGCAGTTGTTCGAGGTGACGGAGCTGCTGAACTTCTACTATGGCGTGACATGGGAGACGAGCCGGAAGAACATCGTTAACTGGAAGGAAGAAGAGCCGGGCGATTACGAGGCGAAGATCAAGCGCTTCTTCGACCACGAGCGGTTCCTGAAGGCGCTCAAGGACTACATCATCTTTTTGACGCGGGACGATGAACTGAGCAAGGTGATCCTGCGCCAGCACCAGACGCGAGCGGTGGAGCAGGTGATCGAGCGCGTGTTGGATCCGCACAAGCGGCGCGGGTTGGTGTGGCACACGCAGGGGAGCGGGAAGACGCTGACGATGATCACGATCGCGTCGCGGCTGCTGCGGGAGTCGGTGGGCGAGAAGCCGCTCGTGCTGATGCTCGTGGATCGCAACGAGCTGGAGCAACAGCTTTTCCGCAACATCGAAGGGTACGGGATCGGCACCGTGCGGGTGGCGCTGGGTAAGATGGACCTTCGGAGCATCCTGGCGGAGGACTTTCGCGGGGTGGTCGTGTCGATGGTGCACAAGTTCGACGACATCGCGGCGGATATCAACGTGCGCGAGCAGGTGATCGTGCTCGTGGACGAGGCGCACCGCACGACGGGAGGCGACCTGGGCAACTACCTGATGGCCGCGTTGCCGAACGCGACGTATATCGGTTTCACGGGGACGCCGATAGACCGGCTGTACCGGGGGCAGGGGACGTTCAAGGTGTTCGGGGCGGACGACGAGCGCGGGTACCTCGACAAGTACTCGATTGCGGAGAGCATCGAGGATGGAACGACCGTGCCGCTCAACTACGCGCTCGCGCCGAGCGACCTGCTGCTGGACCGGGAAACGCTGGAGACGCAGTTCCTGATGCTGACCGAGGCGGATGGGCTGGCGGATGTGGACGAGCTGAACGCGATTCTGGACACGGCGGTGGAGCTCAAGGAGGCGATGAAGGCGCCCGACCGGGTGGAGAAGATCGCCCGGCACGTGGCGCGGCACTATCAGGAGAACGTGGAGCCGCTGGGGTTCAAGGCGTTCCTGGTGGCGGTGGACCGCGAGGCGTGCGCGCTGTACAAGCAGGCGCTGGATCAGCACCTGCCGCCGGAGTACTCGGAGGTGGTGTACTCATCGGCGCACAACGACGCGCCGATGCTGCGGGAGTACGCACTCTCCGCCGATCAGGAGAAGGCGGTCCGCAAAGCGTTCACGAAGAAGGACGCTCAACCGAAGATACTCATCGTCACGGAGAAGCTGCTGACTGGCTTCGACGCGCCGGTGCTGTACTGCATGTACCTTGATAAGCCGATGCGGGACCACGTGTTGCTGCAGGCTATCGCGCGCGTGAACCGGCCCTACGAGGATGCGGATGGACTGGTGAAGCCGTACGGGTTCGTGCTGGACTACGTCGGGATCTTCGAGAGGCTGGAAACCGCGCTGGCGTTCGACTCGGACGTGGTGGGGTCGGTGATCCAGAACATCGACGTGCTCAAGCAGTTGTTCGAGAAGAAGATGCGGGAGGAGGCGCCGGCGTACCTGCCGTTCACGAAGGGCTGGGACGACAAGAGCAAGGAGCGAGCGATCCTGCACTTCGAGGAGAAGCAGGACCGGGAGCGGTACTACCGCTTCTTCAAGGAGATCCAGGCGCTGTATGAGATCCTCTCACCCGATGCCTTTTTGCGTCCGTACATCGACGACTACCAGGCGCTCACCGCGCTGTACGAGCTGCTGCTGCGCGCGTTCCGGGATACGGTGTATGTCGACCGGGAGCTGACGAACAAGACGCGGGAGTTGTTGCGGTCGCGCATGTCGAGCAGCGAGTTGGAGTTGCCGGGAACGGTATACGAGCTGGACGCGCGGGCGCTGGCGGCGCTGAAGCAGGGGGCATGGTCGGACCCGACGAAGGTGCTGAACCTGAACAAGGTGCTGCAGGCAACGGTGGATCGGGAGGGTGCGCGGGCGCCATTCCTGGTTGGCATTGGCGAGCGGGCGGAGATACTGCGCGAGCTGTACGAGGACCGGCGCATCTCGACAGAACAGGCGCTGGAGAAATTTGAGCAGCTTGCACAGGAGTATGTTGAGGGCGACGAGCGGCGGCAAGAGCTGGGGCTCGATCCGAACCAGTTTGGCATCTACAGCGTGCTCGCGCCGCTTGCAAGCGACCTCGATCCGCAGCAAGCTAAGGCGATAGACGAACGGTTTGAGCGCTTCCCCGAACACACGTGGGACCAGGGGCAGAAGAGCGCGCTGCGCGCCGAGCTGTTCAAGGTGCTGCGGCCGATGGTCGGGCGGGAGAAGATGATCGAGGCGACGAATACATTGCTGAAGTTGCAGAGGATATGATCGCAGTACGAGCGGAACCAATAGAGGGCCCATCGAGACCGAGATGGAAGGATGCAGACGATCTGCGTTGGGCTGCGCGCCACTGGGCGGCGAGTATGGGCGTGAAGGTGCCGCAGGTCCAGTTGCGGCCCATGTCGAGAAAGTGGGCGTCGATGTCGCAGTCGGGCCGCCTGACGCTCAACACGGAGTTATTGGACCTTCCTCGGGATCTGGGGGAGTACGTGATCGTTCACGAGCTGGTGCACCTTCTGGTACCGAACCACGGCAGGGTCTTCAAGAGCTTCCTGCACGCGTACATGCCGGAGTGGGAAGAACGCGAGCGGGAACTGCAAGGCCACGC
>JACDAU010000070.1 GCA_013695265.1 Chloroflexia bacterium | reverse complement strand
GGGAAACGCCGAACTCCGCCTCGAGCATCGAGACGGTGACGCTGCCGGTCTCGCGGATGCGCTGGGCAATGCGCCGCCGCCGCTCCTCCGGGATGAGCGACGGCTTCTCGATCAGGTCCGTTTCCCCCTTCTCCATATCGCTCCCTCGATTCGTGCTTGTCCCTGAAGGCTGCGCGTCGCCGATGCTCCCACCGTATTGTACCCATGGCGTTCGGCAGGAGCAGGATGCTGGGATCCTGTGCATCTCCCGAGTGCGGATGGGACAGCAGCCCGCCCCGTCCACCTGGCACGAACCGGCCCCTTATGCGGGCGGTGGTTCCTCCTGCATCGAGAGCACCCGCACCGGCCCCAGCAGGCCGGAGATCGTTTGCCCAGGGAACACCATATGCGTTGGGCTGACGGCTTCGAGATACGGTCCCAAGGTGTTGTACACCTCGACCTCCAGCTCGTTCGAACCATCCCTCAGCAGTGTCGTGAGATCATAGGTATACGGAGACCAAAGGCGTAGCCCGGCGGACTCCCCATTCACCCGCACCTGCGCAGTGCCCCGCACCCGTCCGAGGTCGAGCAGCACGCGCGAGCCACGGTCTCGTCCGCCGGTGATCTTCCGGAGGTATCGAACGCCGCCGCTGAACCCCGCGAGTCCCTGATCTTCCCAGTTTCCAGCCAGCATGGCCCCTGGCCCCATCTCATACGAGATCGGCGCTGCGAAGATGCCTCCGCCCTGGTGTCCGGGCGCGGTGTCGACGCGGATGGCACAGACCCGCCGTACCGCGCCTGGTTTGGGCAGCGGCGCCTCAACCGGTTGCCCGTCTGCCGTAGCGCTTTCCAGCACCGTTTCGCCGTCCACCCAGACGCACACCTGTCCATGCACCTGCAGCCGCATCATGGTTGCTCCTGGCGCGAGCAGAAAGCGGCACCACTCCACCTGTCCGGTGTCCGCACGAGCCAGTGGTGCGAGTGGAAGCACGGTCTCGTCCTGGGTGCCTTCCAGCCATGCGGTGTGGGGCAGCGGATGCGGTCGGCGCCAGAGATGCGAGTGGCTGGGATCACCCTCGCCGAACTGGTGGTAATGCCGCAACAGGGCACGCGGCACCTGATCCCGGCTCACGGTCCATCCTCCGCCGGAGTAGAGCGCGATGCGGCTCGCGCCTGTTTCGATGAGCGCGTCCAACAGCACCGCGACCGAGAAGCCTCGATCGGCGGCTTGCACCTGTACCTGGTTCACGCCAGCCCTGAGATGGGGGGTGACATCGTACCGCCCGAGGCGGGCGACGCGGCGGTCGTGGTACGGGTCGAACCCACCCTGCACCCCGGCCTCAACGCCGTTCACGAACAGACGGCACGGCGTGATCCCGCCCAGTTGCAGCGTGGCGCCGTCTGGTGCTGCGGGCAAGCTAAAGGTGCGGGAGAACGTAACAAGGGAGTCCTTCAATCCCTCATCGTCGGGCGCGATCCACTCGGGCCGATCGTACCGTTTCGGATCGCGAACAAAGGCGTAGTGCGCGCGCAGATTGGCGTCTGTTTCAGATTGCAGCCGGAACTCCAGCGTGTTGCCGCCCCCTCGCAGGGCAACCGGATAGAGTTCCAGGTAGCCGCCGGATGTGGCGGGTAGCTCCTCCCCGTTGAGCCACACCCTCTTTTGCGCGGCTGCGCCGAGTGCCAGGTGGAGATCAAGCCGAGTTGACACGGAGATCACCGCGCGGAACTGCACCGCCTCACCGGGCGGGGTCACGCCGAAATCTAGAAACTCTTCCGGCACATGCCCCTTCGGTCCGAGGGTCCGGCGATGCATGCGATCCTTGAAGATGCCACGCGACAGCGAGTACGCCGCCAAACGCCAATCTCCAGCCTGCTCCCCCGGGCCAGGCAGGTCTTTCGGCAACGCTGGCCCAGTCCAGAGTCCATGCGGGCCGAAGGTCACGTGTGCAGTATCCCAGGCCGCATCGTCGCACGCCGGCAGATGCCAGCCCTCCGCACGCCCATCCCGCCCGTCCTCGACCGCATGGCGGACTCGCCACTGTTCGACGGGCACGCCGCCAGTAGTCGCGGGCAGATCGAAGTCCCCCCACCGGTTATCGAGCGTGTGTATGACCTCCACACCCCACGGCCCGTTGAGTGTCTGCTCCGCGAGCACCTGCATCTCAGGCTCGGTCGCCGCCGCTGCTTCCTCGGTGCCGGGTGGCGGCCAGACGACCAGGACACCCGGCGCGTCGGTGAACGGCACGGACACCTCGGTTTCCAGGCCGTGCGCGGTTTCTCGGGTGGTGTAATTCGCGACGCGGCGCTCACCGCTGTACGGGGACCATATCTCCGGCACGCCCGCGACATCTCGTGCGGTGATGGTTGTGCTGTGGTCATACGCGGACGGATCGAACGTATAGCCCGCATCCAGCCAGGAGAACGTCCGGTCCTGCTCCGAGGAGCTGCGCATCTGCGTCGCGCGCGGGAAGGCCGCAGACACGAACACGGCCGTGGCATCTCCCACCCGCCGGACGAGGGTGGGCACCGGCGCATCCACCGGTGTGGGAGCACTGACGAGGATCGGCAGCAGATCCTCCGCCGTTGCCACGTGGCGCGCTTGCCCGTTCGTGAGCAGCGCGGCTAGCTCCTGCACGGGGGCATCGCTGCCGTCCGCGCCCGCAGCGGCACGGGGTAGGGCACCGATCGCGATCACGGCGCCGCCGGCCTGCACGAGCTCCACGAGCCGTTGCGCAGTCGCGCTCTCCAGCACAGCACAGCCCGGCAGGATGACGGTCGTGAATCGCTCGCTCGCTACCTGGAGCGCCCCGTCGTGTACCGTTGCGCGCTGCACGGAGTCATCGTCGAGGACGTCATAGTCGCTGCGGGCGCGGTCCAGCACGCCAACCTGAACGTCGTGCCAGGCCATGTGTCCGACGAGGGCGAGGTACGCGTCGTGTGCCGCCTGTGCCTCCGGTGTCGGTCCGCCGAAGGTGGTTCCCGCCTGTATGGTGCTATTCGGGAAGAGCAGTCCCACGTCGCACACGTGTTGTCCCTGAGAGAGCGCGGCGCAGAGCCTGCTCACTGCGGTGGCGAACGGTCGATAGTGCTTCCAGTACGGTTGCCGCCAGTCGGTGGAGGGTGGCGCCCACTCCCACCAGCCGCCTCGAGTGCTGTAGTACACCGCGTGCGGGTCGTAGAGGTTTGCGCCGGCCCGCAACCACGGCAGCAGCCAGTCGAACGTCTCCTCGATAGTTCCACCCCAGCCGGAGGAGTGGAACGACTCGATCCATACCCGCGGCCGTCCGTAGAGGTGCGCGAGCGAGGAGTGAATCTTAGCCTCGCCGTGATGGTCGCTGCCGGGCACGGTGAACCACCGATGCGTGCGCTGATAATCGGCATAGAGAGTGACCGTTTGCAGCGGAAAGCCGGCGCGTGCGGGTCCCTGCTGGTCAAAGCCGCAGAGCAGGCCGCGTTGCTCGTGCCATTCGTGGAGTGGCTTGAAGAACGCCTCCTCCGCCAGTTCCGCCCGTGTTGCCTGGTAATCCCGGCGCACGCGCTCGGCTTCAGGTCCGTACTCTTCCCACAGTGCCGCCAGCTTCGGCAGCAGGTCGTAGCCACGGCGCGTGCGAAACTCCTGAGCGAAGTCGCGGGACCACGTCGGCATTGCCGGGAGTTCGTCCTGGAACGACCCGGCGATGGTTGTGCCGAAGTAGTCACCCACGTGGCGCTCGAATGCGGTGTGGACGGTCTGCATCAGCATCTGGCACGCGAGGGCGCTGTGGTAGTCGAAGCCGCGGGTCACCGTGTAGTACAGCGCCAGCCGGTGCGGTTCGTCGCTCGTCCAGTGAACAACGCCGCGATCGGCGGCGAGCGCGACGGGATCACCCGCAGGGTCGCCCACTGCATCGAGCGGCGTTGCGGACGCAGCCACGGGGTCGCCACCGGCCGGGCAGCGCAGCTCGCCGGCACCCCGTACCGTCACCTCTGTGCGCTCGATGGCCCGACCCGCGAACTCTGGCTGCACCTTGACGATCTCGCCCTGGAGGTTCGCGCCGGAGAAGCCGATCTGGTCGTAGAACCACAGGCGGATACCTAGCGCGCGCGCATCGGCACACGCACCTTCGAAGATGCTCCACCATGCATCGGAAAAGAACGGAGGATCGTCGGCGTCAGAGCCATAGAGGGGACTAGTGGGTGCGAGGTTGAGGACGATGAGGTTGTACACGCCGCCTTCCGCAAAGCGCTCCAGTTGCCATCGAAGGCGCGCAGGATCAAGCTTCTCCGCACTCCACCACCAGATCGGCACGGGGGAGTATTCCCTGCCGGGGTCTCGAAACGTCTGGTAGAACTCCGCGGTCATCGTTAATGCGCCTCCGGTTTCTGGTTCATACGACGTGAAGATCGGGGCGTTCCCCGAGGTACCCAGGCAGGTCGTTTAGACGCGTACAAACTCCACCCCGAGCAAGCGGGCGACCTTGTGGAGCGTGCTTGCCTGGTGCCCGGTGCCAAGCGCGACGTGATGCGTCGGTGCCTGCTCGCACCACGCGTTCATGAACTCCGCCGGACCCGGGCCAAAGCACAGACGGCTGTTCGTGTTGCCGATGCGCAGCGTTGGTCCCGGTATGCACTCACCCTCGGCGGCGAGCATCTTGAAGCGGCCATCGGGCGTCTGCGTCAGCCCCAGAATCGTGATTGGGCCGGTGCGGACGCTGAACTCGACGGAAACGCCCTGTCCGGCTTTGCCGTGGTACACCCCCAGTCCTCGGAGCACTGGCCGACGGTCGCTTATCGCGATGTGGCCGGGTCCATCGTGGCCCATTAGAATGAAGTTCTCATTGAAGTCCATGGCGTAGAACTCCGTGTACGAACCGCCCGCGCCGAGCGTGTCCATAAGCTTCATCGCGACGGCATTCTTTAGGTCGCCTTCGCCAGCGGCGGGAATGCCCCGCGCGGTGAGCAGCGAGTTGCCGAGTATGAGACCCGCTCCGAGCTGCTCATACGGACTACCCCGAGTGCCGCGGTAGTAGTACGCAAGCGCATCGAGCGCGAAGTCGTGCGCCAGAGCGTCTAGCCCCACGGCGACCCGCGCCGGCCACTCCAGGTCTTCGGCGCTCACGGTCTCGTCCAGGTCAAACGTCTGAAGGGTCTCCTCGATCTTCGCGCGGATGCCTTCTGGCCGCGCATCGGCAACACGATCGTGCAGATCGTCCATCTCGAGCACCTCGACGTGTGCCCCGAGCTGTCCGTGGACCATGGTGAAGTCGGAATACATATCGAGCATGCCAGGGTATGTGTGGCCCAGAAAGCCGAAGCGGGAGCGCCGCAGTGTGGTGGCGGCATGCGCTGCGGCGCCCCATTCCCCGACCTCGTGCCACGACCGGGGATCGTGCAGCATCCCGGAAACGACGTTGAACTGGATGTCGGCGCGCGCGAACGCGTTGGCGATCTCCGGCACACAGCACGCCGAGCAGTTCGCGAGCCACTCCCCGGTGTCGGTCTGCTCGTAATCGAGGGCTGCGACCGGCTGGAGGTTGAGCACGAGCACGGGTACCCGGCGTTGCTGCACTGCGGGGAGCACCTGCGAACTGGTCGCGTATGTGGCGACGTAGCAGATAATGAGATCGACCGCCTCGCGGGCAAACAAATCTCCGGCGGCTCGCGCGCCGAGGGCGGTGTCCACGATCCCTGGCGAGACGACCTGTGCCCACCCCGCGACCTGTTGCTCCACGTGTGCCTGGTACCCTTCGAGCCGTGCCTTGAGTCCGTCAAACTGCGACCAGTACGCCTCCAACCCGATACCGAAGACGCCGACCTTTGCCTGTGTGCTCATGGACACCTCCACGCCGGTCGCCACGG
>JACDAU010000020.1 GCA_013695265.1 Chloroflexia bacterium | reverse complement strand
CATGGTAAGCAGGTGCAGAGAACTACACCCTACGGCACGCAGACCCGGCGCCTAACACCTGGCGCTATAATGTTCGCACATGACGGGAGAAAGAGCGGGCTGCGCAGCGATGGAAATCACGAAGGTAACTGAGGGGATGGAGGTACGCACTGCGGACTTGGAGCGCATCTGCACGCACCGCGATCCACGGGCCGTCGAGTTCGCATGCTTCCTGCTGCATAGCTCCAATGCGGACCCGGAGCTTGCCGCCTTTCGCGCCATAGATGGCATGTTTGAGGATCCCCCGGTCCGCGCCGTGCAGCGAGACACCGCCGACGCCGTGCGCGAGGTGGCTCTCGCCGCCCTGGACCTGCGGCTTGCGCGGCACATCGAGCAATGCATCGCGCGATCCTGGTCGAGTACGCAGTCCCCCGCAGCCGCTCCGTAAAAGGATCCCGGATTGGCTCTGCCGGTATGGCGGTGGGCAGACCCTGATCGTAAGGTTCGGTCTCCCTTGCCGGTTCGCGACTATGCCACGGGCAGTTGTGGCTCCGGCACGTCGCCGCTCCGCTCAGCGAACCCCAGCCGGTCGTACAGGCGGGCGAGAGGCGCGGGCGCCCACCAGTTCCATCGGCCAAGCAACCGCATCGTCGCGGGCACCAGCAGCGCGCGAACCACGGTCGCGTCGAGCACTACAGCGATCGCCATTCCAAGTCCGATGGCCTTGATCACCACCGTCTCGGCGGTCGCAAAGCTAAAGAACACCACGGCCATGATCGCCGCCGCCCCCGTTATCAGCCGCCCGGTGCGCTCCAGGCTCACGGCAACTGCGTGCGTGTTATCCCCGGTGCGCTCCCACTCCTCCTTCACTCGCGCGAGCAGCAGTACCTCGTAGTCCATCGAGCGCCCGAACAGGATGCAGAACATCAGCACGGGTGTGCTCGTCTCAATTGGATTCGGGGTGAAGCCGAGCACGTTCGAGAGATGCCCATCCTGGAAGATCCAAACGAGCGCGCCGTACGACGCGGAGATCGAGAGGAAGTTCATCAGCACCGCCTTGAGTGGCAGCAGGATGGACCCGAGCAGCAGAAAGAGCACGAGGTACGTGGCGATTACGATAAATCCGATCGCGACCGGCGCATCGCGCTTCACGGCCTCGATGGAGTCGATGTCGTACGCGGCCTGCCCGGTGACGAGGATCTGCGCCCCCGGTCCGGGGTCAAGCGCGCGCACGGCGTGCACCAGGTCGCGGGCCTCATCCGTGCTGGACCGGTACGGCGTATGGGCCGTGAGGACGGCCAACCGCGCACCGACGGAGCGCGCCAGACCCTCCCACACCTCACGCTGCGGGGCCGGTACCGTTTCCAACGGCTGGTTGATGAACTGTTGTAGCTGGTCCGGCGGGACCACAACCGCCGCGTCTGCCGGACTCTCGACCTTCGTGACGCTGGGAAGTGCGGATATCCGCGCGGATATGCTGCGAAGCTGCTCGAATCCTTCTGGCGTGAGCGGCGAGCCTTCGGCGAAGCGCATCACGACGACCACGGGGTTCGTGTCCTGTCCGGGGAACTGCGCAAGCCGCAACTCCGCCCCGCGCCGACCCTCCGCGTGCTCGGGTAAGAAGGTGTAGTCGCCGCCCCACAGCCGCATGCGCAGCACAGGCGACCCAAGGAACAGCAGCAACACCACAACGGGCAGCAGCACAGCCCAGGGCCGGGCCATCACGCCCCTGGCGATTCGGCGCCACAACCCACTGCCCGTGCCCGACCGCTCGGGATGGAGGAATGGCACGCGCGCGGCGTTCACCCGTGGACCGAGCAGGGCGAGCAGCGCGGGAAGGAACGTCAGCGCGTACAACACCGCAAGCGCGACGACGATCGTGCCCGCAAGTCCCATTGAGCCGAGGTCGCCCAACCGGAAGAAGATCAATCCCCCGAGGCCGATTGCGACCGTGAGCCCGGAGAAGACGACGGCGCGGCCTGCGGTTGCCATCGTTTGGGCGAGCGCCTCCGGGACGGGCCGATGTTGCACCTCCTCGCGAAAGCGGCTCACGACGAAGAGCGAGTAATCTATCGCGACGCCAAGTCCGATCATCGTCACGATGTTCGTCGCGTAGATCGAGACGTCCGTCACCCGCGCGAGGAGTAGCGTGCCCACGAAACCGGCAGCGACCGCCAAGACCCCGACACCCAGCGGCAGCCCGGACGCGACGAGCGACCCGAAGACCAGCAGCAACATGAGAAGCGCGAGTGGAAGGGAGTACAACTCCGCGCGCTGGAGATCCTGCTCGATGATCTCGTCGAAGTCGTGCTGGAGCGGAATACCACCCGTCGCCAGTACCTCCAGCGTCGGCGAAGTTGCCTGGTCGCGCAACGCGGGGTAGGCGTCAGCGGCGTTCTCGAAGGCGCCTTTCATCTCCACGATGGCGAGCGTTCGCATGCCATCCCTGGAAAGCAGCTCGGCGTTTGGCTGCGGCGCGTCATACGCCGTGCGCACCCTGGCGACACTCGGATCGTTGCGCACGGGACGGAGTGTCTCCTCCACGGCAGCCCGGAACGCGGGATCAGTCGCGCGCAGCGAGGAACTGCTCAGGACAAAGGTGAAGCTCGGCGGGCTCTCGGGCAACTGATCTTCCAGCAGCTTGGTCGCGCGTCCCGCCTCCGTCTGCTCCGAGAAGTCTCCGGCGCCAAGCTCGCCGCCAAGTCCCGCGAAGTAGACGGCGACCACGAAGACGAACGTGAGCGCGGACGCGACCAGCACCAGCCCCTTGCGACGGTATACGAAACGCCCCCATGCTGCGAACACGATACCCTCCCGTTCTGATACCAACTCCGGTTGAAGGTGGCGTTGCAGGGCGTTCAATTGAACGCCACTACGGAGCTACCACTGCGTATGACCTCCACCATTACGGAGGGTTGGTATGACATAGTCGATAGACGCCACACGGCTCCACTCATAGCATACCGCCACCGATTGGAGGATGCCTCGACTTGGCTGCCTCAGGTACCATACCGGATGATCAGGTCCGGTCGCACCGCAGGGGTACGCAGCAAAGGAGAGAGCGAAACTATGGAAACGTTGCGCTGGCTGTCCGCCGAAGATATGGCAAACTGCGTGTCCATGCTGGATGTGATCGACGCAGTGCGGCAGGGGTTCATCGCATACTCCAACGGATCCGCCGTTGCCCCACCCCGCACCGCGATGGAATTGCCCGAGGGCATGACGCTGACGATGCCTGCGGCGCTCCCTGTTGAAGGCACAACCGCCGTCAAGATCGTCTCCGTCTATCCCGGAAACACTGCACGTGGCCTGCCCACCATAACCGGACTCGTTGCCGTGCTCGACGCCACCACCGGCGAGCCCCAAACGCTCATGGACGGCGGGTACCTCACCGGACTACGCACCGGCGCGGCGTCCGGTGTGGCCACGGACCTGCTCGCCGCCCCTGGCGCGCGCGTGCTCGGGCTCATCGGCACGGGCTACCAGGCCCGGTTCCAGGCGGAGGCGGTCGCCGCCGTGCGCCCCATCGAGATGATCCGCGTCTACAGCCGGGACGTCACCCAGCGGGTGCGCTTCGTGGACGAGTTGGGCGCGTACCTGCGGGGGCGCGGCGTCACAGTAGCCGTGCTCCCGGCATCCACGCCTGCCGAGGCGGTGGATGGCGCACCGGTCGTTTGCGCCGCCACCAGTTCCAGTACGCCCGTTCTCGCCGCAGCGGACCTCCTCCCTGGCGCGCACATCAACGGTGTGGGCAGCTACCGACTCGACATGCAGGAGATCCCCGACGAGATCGTCCGCTGTGCACAGGTGTTCGTGGACGCGCGCGAGGCGGCGCGCACCGAGGCGGGCGATCTGCTCCCTGCAGTCGAGGCCGGTGTGCTCGACTGGGTCACGCTGCCAGAGATCGGGGAAGCGCTGAGCGGCGCACGACCGGGTCGGCAGTCGAGCGAGGAGGTGACGTTCTTTAAGAGCGTTGGGATCGCGGTGCAGGACGTGGCGGCTGCGGGACTCGTCTCCCGCCGGGCACATGAAATGGGAATAGGTCAGCCGCTTATACGGTAGCCAGAAAGCCAAAGATCGCCGACACCGCCCGGCGCTTGTGCGATGTGCCCAAAGAGACCCCGATACCGCGCCTTGACCTGACTGGCACTGATTGTTATACTCCGCCATTCACTCGGGTTGCGGACGTTGTGTCCCGGCCCTCGCGCGTCTTGGAAAGCTTGTAGTTTGCGAGGCACGTTGCGCCCGCAGGAAAGACAGCTAAGGGGGGATGCTCAAGAGCCGCTCGACATCTAGTTTCAGCATGATCGTTATTACTTGACAGACAGTAGGAGGAAGCATGGTCCGACAGCCTAAATGGTATTCAATGCTCATCGTCTTCATGCTCATGATGGGCATGGCTCTAACCGCATGCGGCGCACAAGACGCCCAAACAGCGGTCGTGGGTGCCGCAACGGAAGTTGCCCCCGGCGTCAGTACTGCCGTCACGGCAGGGGAGACCGCCCTCGCCACGCCACCCGCAGTCGAAACCGTTGGTGGTCCGATGGAGACAGCGACCGGGACCGGCGCCGGCGCGGCAGTCGAGGACAACAGCACCGACAAGGGTGAGCTCCTTATCTACGCGAGCCTGCCCCTTTCCGGTCCGTCCCGCGCGCAGACCGTTTCGACGGTGAACGGGATGAAAATGGCGCTTGAACAGAGTGGCGGCGCGGCGGGCGGCTACAAGATCCGCTTCCAGGCGCTGG
>JACDAU010000547.1 GCA_013695265.1 Chloroflexia bacterium | reverse complement strand
GCATAGACCCAGCACGGTTCACGGAGGCAATGCTCGCGGCATCCGGCGCGACCCTGCTGGAGAACTGCGAGGTGTACGCGCTGGAGGCAGCAGAAGGCGGCGTGCAGTTGCGCTCCCGCCTTGCCACGGTTCGGGCGGGGCACGCGCTGCTCGCGACGAACGGGTACTCGGCACTGCTCCATCCCTCGTTCCAGGGCACGGTGCTCCCGACCCGCGCGCAGATGCTGCTCACGGCGGCGTCCCCCCGGATACTCCACACCCTCGCGTACGCCAACTACGGCTACGAGTACTTCCGGCAGCTCGCGGATGGGAGGGTCTTGATGGGCGGATGGCGCAGCCTCTACAAGGACCTGGAGATCGGCTATACGGATGAGACCACCGAGCAGGTACAGCGTGGCCTGGAAGGGTTTCTGTGGGAGCGATTCCCCGAGGTCTCGCGGCAGGTCGAGCTTTGCTGGTCCGGGGTGATGGGCTTCTCACCCGACGGGATGCCCCTCGTTGGCGCGTTGCGCGATCTGCCCTGTGTCGGATACGCGGTTGGGTTCACCGGCCACGGCCTGGGTCTTGGCCTTGAGGCCGCCGAGGATCTGATGGCAACCCTGCTGCGCGGTGAGCCCGAGGGCATCTTCTCGGCTGGCCGTCTGGGGCGAGCGTCAGGCTGATATGAATTGTATTTGGGAGTGATGGCCTCCCATTGCTACCGTGTGGCCGGGCAGGTGCGCGGGCAGGCACGGAGACTCACCCCCTGCACCATTTCTGGTGCCTACTACCAACTCCGGCTGAATAGTAGAACATCTGTCATTCCGAGCCTGCGAGGGATCTGTGGTCTGGGTCAACGGATCCCTCACTCCGTTCGGGATGACATGCACTATCGTTCAAGCGGATTGCGTATAACCCCTGCCCCCTGCACACCGGGTGCAGCCCGCTTTGTGCGGCGGAGCGTTGCCAGGATGCTGGGGGCACGGCTAGTATAGAGACTGATTGACTTGAGCCAGCGCGCTCTCAGTCCACTGGACGCGAGCATAGCACAAGGAGTTTCCCGCAATGACCACCGGCGATCCGGCAAGCCCCGCCCACACTCCGCCACCCCGCTTCGAGGGGCGCGTCGCGCTTGTCACGGGCGGCACACGGGGTATCGGCAGGGCGATCGCGACGATGTTTGCGCACGAGGGCGCGGCGGTCGCAGTGAACTACCTGCGACGGCGCGGACCCGCCGATGAGACCGTTGAGCACTTGCGCTCGCTCGGCGTACCCGCCCTTGCTGTTCGGGCCGATGTGCGCGACCGGGACCGCGTGCGCGAGATGGTCGCGGAGGTGGTCGGTGCCTTGGGGGGTGTGGACTACGCGATCAGTAACGCGGCGTCCGGCTCGAACAAGCCCGCGATGGAGCTGGAAGCATCCGGCTGGGACTGGACAATGAACATCAATACCCGTGCGCTGCTCTTCCTTGCGCAGGAGACGGCGCCGTCCATGCGCGAGCGTGGCGGGGGCCGCATCGTGAGCATATCGAGCATCGGCGCGGGGCGAGTGCTTCAGAACTACACGAGCGTCGGCGTCTCGAAGGCGGCGCTGGAGGCGCTCACCCGGTATCTCGCGGTGGAGCTCGCCCCGGATAGGGTCACGGTGAACTGTGTTTCGGGCGGAGTGGTGGATACGGAGGCGTTGCTGCACTTCCCGAACAGGGAGGAGATGCTGGAGCATGGCCGGGTCCGCACACCCGCGGGCAGGCTCGTCACCCCCGAGGACCTGGCGCAGACGGTTCGCTTCCTCTGCTCCCCGGAGGCCGCGATGATCCTCGGCCAGACAATACTCGTGGACGGTGGCTACTCCCTCCCCGCCTGACGACCCTCGCCACTGCGCGGCTGCTGCGGTACAGACGGTCCAGGGAGGTGGGTAGGGACCAAGGCAAACAGAATCCGGGAAAACAACGGCAAGGAACAGCGGGAGATACATTGCAGGCGCTTCGGCGAGCGTGCATGTGCTTTTGTACACCGAGCCCTCTCCTGTTATCAGAAGCCTTTTCCGCTCGTTCACGAGGGCGCATAAACGCGTTATGAGCAGAAAGACCGGCCTGAACGTCGAGTAATGGATCTTATCAGCACCACCCGGGGGGAACTGCTAACATAAGCTATGCCTTCAGCCTCTGGTGCAACAGCTACAGGTCGCGCCGGTGTGACCTCGGGCGATTCTGCGGTGCGCCAGACCAGGCCGCCCGCTCCTCTGTAGGGCACGGCAGCTGACGAGCCTGGAGGTGCGCCTCGACAGGGCATCGCGTCGGGCGTGGCTGCGCGGGCAGGAGCTTCCGCTTACGCCCACGGCGGTCGCGCTGTTTGAGTACCTGATGACGCATTCCGACGAGCTCGTAAGCCGTGACCGGCTCCTGGACGCTGTCTGATGCTGGGATTACCCGACAGGCACCCGTGCGCGACCTGCGGCACGTCTACCGCGTGCTGCAGGGGGCTATCTCACGGACGAAGCAAGAGCGATAGTGCGGCTTACGGACTGGCGAGGGGTTACGCAGGCGGGCGACGGTCTGGCCGATGTTGCAGGACGGTCACACCCTGTTAGGGTATGGGAACACCGCCGTCATAACCCCGCAATACTGAAGCAGTACATTACCAGCACACGCAGAAACACGACAACGACAGGAGACCATGATGACTACCCAGCGCAACGGGATCAGGCGCCTGATCGCCCTTATCCTGCTCGTCTCACTCTCGCTCACGGCGTGCGGGGCGTTTCAGGCAGGGGACGAACCTGCCCCTGCCTCAACTGACGCGCCTACCGCCACCGCAGCCGCTGATGCGAACCCGGAGATGACTCCTGCGGCACGTGAAGAGATTTACCCCGTTCCTGGCGCCGAGTCGACCAGCGGGGCGGCTCCAACGGTCGCGCAGCCGACCGCCGCAACTCAACCTCAGCCGACCGGTGAGGTCGTGGCTACCGAGCCTGCGAGAGCGACTGAGACGCCGGACACTGGCCAGGTCGCTGAGAAGCTGTACCGGGAGTTGCTCTCGCAGTTCGATGCGCCGACCGCTCCTAAGTCGGTCAGTCCAGAGGCGCGCTACCAGCAACGTCTTGTTGAGTACTCGCAAAATTACTCACAATGCGGCCAGGCAGGGACGCGTTCCCAGGGCTCCTGTCCCAAGCCTGCGTCACTCAAGAAGGACCTGAAAAAGAGTATTAACATAGAGATCATCCTCGACGCCTCCGGCTCGATGCAGGGGGACGCGGGTGGTGAGAGGAAGATAAATGTTGCCCGACGAGTACTCGCTGCCTTCATCCGCACCCTGCCGGACAGCGCCAACGTGGCGCTGCGCGTCTACGGGCACAAGGGGTCGAACTCCCGTGAAGACAAGGCGCTTTCGTGCGCCGGCACTGAGTTGGTATATCCCTTTCAGAAGCTGAACGAGCAGAAGTTCTCAAAGGCTGTCGCCTCGTTTGAGGCGCGCGGCTGGACCCCAGTTGCCGGCGCACTGGAGAAGGCACGACAGGATTTTGCCCGATTCGATCCGAGCACGAATAGCAACTTCGTATATCTGGTCTCGGACGGCATCGAGACATGTGGCGGCGACCCGGTGGCCGCCGCCAGGAAGCTTGCGGGGTCTGACGTCGGCGTAGAGGTCAACATAGTCGGCTTCGACGTGGACGGAAAGGCAGCCAAGCAGCTTCGCGCAGCGGCCACGGCCGGTGGCGGCTCGTACCACGATGCAGCCGGTGCGTCGGAGTTGGAGCGCATCTTCGCGGGAAACTACGACTGGCTGGAGTGGACCCGGTACTACAACTGTCGGGAACTCAATGCATACCGCGACTACAACACACTTGCCCTGGCCGCATACAGGAACTTCAACTGCATCAGCCTCAAGGCCTACCGCGAGTACAACAACATGTCACTCGATGCATACCGAGCGTCCAACAGCATATCCCAGCGGGAGAACGCGCTCTACAACAAGATCTCGCTGGAAGTTTACAATGACGCGAGGTATGAGCCGTACAGGGACCGGATACTTGAGCTGGCCGGGCAGAGACGGGACAGCCTCATCCAAGCGTCCGTGCAGGTTCGCGACCACACTCTGGGCAAGGCCAAGTCCAAACGGGACCGCCTGCTCAGCCCCACCGAGGATAAGCGCGACGACGTGCTGCGAGCTGCCGAGGAGGAGAGGAACAGCGCGCTGGAGGAAGTGCGGAAGGGCAGGCAAAAGCATGCAGGCGACGACTGAGCCGTCCTCGCCTCGACCACTTCGCGACACTTCATGTCACTATGGCGGGGCACGGCACGCCGTGCCCCGCTGGCGCCGAAACGGAAAAGCGAGCAACCCGATTGCGGGTCACATGGCCGCTTATCTAACCATGTCTGCGTTTGATTGTGCGTTGAGCGAATAACTGGGGTCTGAGCCTACGGATCCCTCACGCGGTTCGGGATGACACGGCCCCACGGGCAACTCTGCTATTGCAAGACGCAGCGGAGTGTCGGTGATGCTACCGTGCTGCTTGCACGCCGTTTACCTGGGGCCGCCTGACCGGGCTCAGGTTTCGCACCCACCTTTGTTCCGAAGGCCTCCGCTTATGATGTGCGGCGTGCGGGGCGGTAGCGGACCCCGGAGGCCCGCCGGCGCTCGAAGAGCGTGGAGCGGCAGTTGGCGCACCGCTGCGGCTGGTAATCGAATCCCTTACCTTTGTAGTACTCCTGCTCCGAGACCGTGAACACGAACTCCTCGTTGCAGTCGCTGCATGTCAGGCTCTTATCGGCGATGCTCATGGAAGTTCTCCTCGGCTACGTTGCTTTCACTGTTTCGTATGTCGCGACGATGGTCTGTCGGACGATCACGCCACCGGAGCGTCTCACGACGGGATGTTGCCGGGCCTGGCGCGGCGAACCGTCTCCACGACGGCGATGAGGGACAACTCGATCTCCGGGCAGGGCACACTCAGACCCATGGGGAGCGAGCAGGGCTTGCCTGCGGTGTGGGGACGGGTTGCGATTACTTCTTCTTCGGTCCCTTGTTCGTCATCGGTGGCTTGTGGACAACCTTCTTCTTGGCGCCGCCCTTTTTGGACATGGAACCCTCCGATCCTGTGAACTACGGCCGCTCGGGTGAAACAACCGGCCCCGTCACATATCACGGGGCCGGTGAGGATCCTTAACTCGGACGCACGTTCGCGGCGCGGTCGCCCTTGCCACGGGGGTCCGCCTCCACGTCGAACTCGACCGTCTGGCCGACGCGCAGGTCGTCATAGGACGACTCCTGCAATGCGGAAGCGTGGAAGAACACGTCGTCGCGCCCCTCCATGCCGATAAAGCCGAAGTTCCTGTCCGTCAGCCGTTTGATGGTGCCTGTTGCCATACCGCCCTCTTTCCGGTGGGAACGCGGCTACACCGGCCCGGAGCTCAATGCTCACCTGCCTCCATAGAACACAAAAGGAACCCTCAGCCCATGACAGCCCTTCGGATCCCTCCTCTGTGATCGACACTATGTGCAGGTCGGCCAAGTACACCGCTTGCCCCGCCACACCGTGAGTATAGCACAACACACCATAGGGGGTGTATATACAATGGTTGCGTCCAAAGAGCAAAAGAAGGACGGTGACCCTGGTTTTCCAGTGTGTCGGGCACAACGTTCGCCGGCGGTGTTCGCTGCACATTGGGTGTGCCGCGTTCCCGCCGGGGCGCCGACGAATGCCAGTCCGAGACGGGGACGCATCCGGGCCGCCACGGCATCGGGCATGCCACGCCGTTGGTGGGAGCATTCGGGTTTGGCCACCGCGTCCCGGATACACAGGTGAGGGACATGTGCGGGTCAGCGGCACGGCATCCCACGCTCCTGGCCCACGCCAACCGGAAGTGTCCCGCGGGACACAAAGCGCTATCGGCCGGTGGGAGAGACCTCCTGCAGCCAAGCCTCGGCCTCCTCCAGGAGGTCACGAGCGCGCACGCGGCTTTCCTCGATCTCCTCGACGGAGAGTCCCGCCGTGCCGGTCTGTCGGCGGAGCTTCACGCCGGTGAGCACGATCTCATCGAGCAGGGGATTCATCCGCCGCCGGTCCTCCTGGACCTCCTGCCAGCTCATCAGCGAGAGGGACCGCTGGAGCGTGAAGAGTCGCTGGAAGGCAGGCACATCCGCTCTGTGCCGCTTGCGCGGCCCTTCTGGCGTCTTCTCCGCCGCCGGACGTGCCAGCGTACGCTCCGCGATCGCGGCTATCTCCTGTCCCGGCGCGTGACGGTACTCATCACCGAGCGCGCCATAGAGCGCGGCGAGCAGTGCCCGCCCCATCTCCACCGCCGCATCACTCGTCGGCGAGTCTTCCAGGATGCGGTTGCGTAGCGCTTCCTGCGCGGCGGGAGGCAGCTTCCAGTACGCTCGGGCGTGGCGCTCCGTATAGCGGCCTTGGCGGATATCGTCCTGGATCTCCTCAGAGAGCTCCAGCAGCCTGCGCCACTTGTGTACCTGTG
Source organism: Chloroflexia bacterium (assembly GCA_013695265.1). Classification (GTDB taxonomy): domain Bacteria; phylum Chloroflexota; class Chloroflexia; order Thermobaculales; family Thermobaculaceae; genus JACDAU01. The sequence goes on along the minus strand of JACDAU010000547.1, from coordinate 2 downwards.
GC
>JACDAU010000523.1 GCA_013695265.1 Chloroflexia bacterium | reverse complement strand
GGGCGTTGCCGAGTGTTAAGCCGTAGCCGGTCTCGAGTGGGGAGATTCTGAATCGCCCATAGTTATCCGCTATACCAATGCATTCAACTTTCGGGACAGACATTTCAATCAATTACTTATGCCTCCTCAGGGCGATCAACAATGGGCAGACCAGGAGTGGGCGGCGCCGCGCGACCGAGTCCCACTCCATTGCTCCCAGCCAACTACCGGCTATAAAACTCCACGATTAGTGGCTCGTTGATCTGCATGTCGACTTCCTCACGCAGCGGGAGCCGCACCACCCTGCCGGTCATGTTCGCCGCGTCCAGCGAAAGCCAGGGCGGCGTGTCGTGCCGCGCGAGCTTTACCGCGACCGTCTTGAAGTACTCCGCCTGGCGGCTTTCCGTCCGCACTGAAATGACGTCGCCGGGCTTAACGAGCGCGCTCGGAATGTCCGTCTTGCGCCCATTCAAGTTGAAGTGGCCGTGCGTGACGATCTGCCGCGACTGCGAACGCGAGTCACCCATACCCAGCCGATAGACAGCGTTATCAAGCCGTGTCTCAAGGATACGCAACAGGTTCTCGCCTGTCGGCCCCTGCTGCCGCTCGGCGATCTCGAACTCGTGGCGGAACTGCCGCTCCAAAACGCCGTAGATACGGCGTGTGCGCTGCTTTTCCCGAAGCTGCTGCCCGTAGTCGCTGACCTTGCGGCCACGGCGCTGCCCGCGCTCCCCAGGGGGATACGGGCGCTTCTTCACCGGACACTTCTCGGTGAGACACTTGTCCCCCTTCAGGAACAACTGCTGCCCTTCCCGTCGGCATAGCTTGCAGACGGGTCCAGTATAACGAGCCATTAAACCTCCAACATTTTATGTGATACTCGACTAGACACGCCGACTCTTCGGCGGCCTGCAACCGTTGTGTGGTATCGGCGTGACGTCCGTAATAGAAAGGACATTCAGCCCCGATGCCTGCAATGACCGAATCGCGGCCTCACGTCCCGAGCCCGGGCCCTTGACGAACACGTCGATCTGCCGGAGCCCGTGATCCATAGCCCGGCGGGCTGCGCCTTCTGCGGTGATCTGCGCGGCGTACGGGGTACTCTTGCGGGAACCCTTAAAGCCGGAGGCACCAGCGCTGCCCCACGACAGCACATTGCCCTTCGGATCCGTCAGGGTCACCATCGTGTTATTGAAGCTGCTCGCGACGTATGCGTTCCCACGGGGAACCACCTTACGCTCGCGCCGTCGTCCGCGCGCGCCACCTGGTCGTCTCCTGCTTTCTACCATTCTTCCTCCAAGCTGTACACGAGCGCTATGCCCGCTCTGCGACGAATACCGTTCTTACTTCTTGCGCCGTGCACCGACCGTGCGCCGTGCGCCACGTCGCTGGCGCGCGTTGGTCTTGGTACGCTGTCCGTGCACCGGCAGGTTCCTGCGGTGGCGCAGCCCTCGGTAGCAGCCGATCTCCATCAGCCGCTTGATGTTGAGGTTCACTTCCCGCCGCAAGTCGCCCTCAGTGACAAACTCGCGGTCGATCACCTCGCGCAGCCTCGCTACCTCCTCCTCCGTCAGATCCTTGATGCGTGTGTCAGCGCTGACTTGCGTCTGCTCCAGAATGCGCTTGCTCGATGTCGGACCGATACCATAGATGTACGTCAGTGCGATCACCGACCGCTTGTCACGGGGGAGGTCAACTCCTACGATTCTTGCCATCGATATACCCCTTTAGCCCTGCCGCTGCTTGTGGCGCGGATTCGTGCAGATCACCATGACACGGCCGTTCCGCTTGATGACCTTGCACTTCTCGCATCGCACCTTCACTGATGCTCGTACCTTCACGTTCCTCGCTCCTTCATCGTTCTTCGCTCGCCATTCGCCGCGCTACCGGTATCGATACGTGATCCGGCCACGTGTAAGGTCATACGGAGACAACTCCACCAGCACCCGATCCCCCGGCAGGATACGAATGAAGTTCAACCGTATCTTGCCGGAGATGTGCGCCAGCACCTCGTGGCCATTGTCCAGTTCAACCCGGAACATCGCGTTCGGCAAGGGCTCAATAACCTTACCCTCAACCTCAATCGCATCCTTCTTCTTGGACAAGTATCCTCCTTACCGTCTTACCGGGTCAGCACGTATGGACCATGCTCGGTGACGGCCACCGTGTCCTCGTAGTTCGCCGAGAGCGCGCCGTCTCTCGTGCTTACCGTCCACTTGTCGTCCCCCACGATCACGTGAGCCGTGCCAGCGTTCACCATCGGCTCCACCGCGAGGGTCATGCCAACGCGCAGCAGTGGCGAGTAGCCGCCGCTCGCAAAATTCGGAACCTGCGGGTCTTCGTGCAGATCGCGCCCGACCCCATGCCCGACGTAATCGCGCACCACCGCGTATCCCGCCTCTTCTACGACCGCTTGTACGGCCGAGGAGATGTGCGCCACGCGGTTACCCGGCAGCGCCTGCGAAAGCCCCGCTTCAAGCGCGGCACGCGTCGTGGCCAACAGACGCTCGGCCTCCCCGCTGATTGTGCCTACCGGATACGTACGGGCCGCATCCGCATGGTAGCCATCAACCAGCGCTCCTACATCGACCTTGACGACGTCGCCCTCCTCGATTACCCTGCTCCCAGGGATGCCATGCACGACCTCGTCGTTCACACTTATGCACGCCGAACCGGGGAAGCCGTACAAGTTCTTGAACGAAGGGCGGCATCCCCGGTCAATAATTGCCCGTTCTATGTACGCATCCAGTTCGCCGGTGGTCATACCGGGCCGAATAACTGTAACCAGCTCAGCAAACAGATCGCGCAGAACAGTACCCGCGTGCCTCATGATCGCCAATTCGGCGCGCGACTTGACTATTATACCCAAAATCCCTCTTCCGATGACGCGTTCACGCCGACGCGCCAGCAGGCGCTAAAACCGCGAGCAAATGCGTCATTACAATCTCCGGCGCGCCCTGTGCGTCAACCGACTCCAGAATGCCCTTGCTCTCGTAGTAAGCGACGAGCGCGTCGTTTTCCCGCTCCCAGATCCGCAAGCGTTTCTCTATAGCCTCAGGATAATCGTCCGCGCGCTGGTACAGCGGACTCCCATCGATATCGCATACCCCAGCCACTGTTGGAGGCCGAGTACGCTCGTTGTAAACCGCGCCACAGGTGCGGCACACGAGCCTGCCGGAGAGGCGCTCCTTGGCCACACTCAGGGGCAGACGCAGTTCCACTACCTTCTCGACCGGGCTCCCGCGCTCTGCAAGCGCCGCGTCTAGCGCCTGGGCCTGGGCGACCGTACGCGGGAACCCGTCCAGCAGCACGTCCGTCCCATCCGGCACCTGGTCAATCGCCTCGATAAGCAGCCCGATTACGATCGCATCCGGCACCAGATCGCCAGCATCGTAATAGGTCTTCGCCTCAATGCCAAGCGGGGTTGCTGACTGAATCGCGGCCCGCAGGACATCCCCGCTCGCCACCTGCACCACGCCGATGCGCGCGTTCAGTAGCGAGGCCTGGGTTCCCTTCCCCGACCCTTGTGGCCCGAGCAGTATGATGTTCACGCGTGCCGACCCACTACTTGATAAAGCCCTCGTAGTTGCGCATAAGAAGCTGCGCCTCAAGTTGCCGCATCGTATCGATGGCGACGCCAACGACGATCAGCAGAGACGTGCTGCTAATAAGTACGTTCGGCGACTGGATGAGCAGCCCCACGATCCACGGCAGAATCGCCACCAGACCAAGGAACAGGGCGCCGATCAACGTGATGCGATTTAGCACGCGCTGCAGGTATCGCGCGGTGTTCGGCCCTGGCCGGATTCCCGGAATAAAGCCGCCCTGCCGCTGCAGGTTCTCCGGTATGTTCTGCTGCTGGAAGATGACGAGGGTGTAAAAGTACGTGAACAGCACTACCATCACGAAGAACGTCAACTGATACAGCGTGGCGCCTGGGTTGGCGACCCGCTCGACAAACTGCGCTGTCGACCGCACCCATTCTGTCCGGGCGTTCCGGAAAAACGAGGCCAGTGTGGCGGGGAAGATCATGATTGAGAGCGCGAAGATCAGCGGGATCATGCCCGCGTAGTTCACCTTCAGCGGGATATGCGTGCTCCCGCCGCCACGGACGACGCGGTTGCCTCGGACGCGGCGCGCGTACTGCACAGGTATCCGTCGCTCGCCGACCGTGATCAGGACGATCCCCACTATCGTAATCAGCGTTATCGCGATGATCGCGACCACCTGGAAGAAGCTTGCGAAAGCACTACCCCCGGATAAGACATTGCCGGCGAGCGTCGGGAGTTGAGCCACGATGCCTCCGAAAATCAGGATCGAGATACCGTTGCCGATCCCCTGCTCGGTGATCAGCTCGCCCATCCACACTAAGAGCATCGTGCCCGCTGTCATCGTAATGACGAGCGAAAGCGTCGTGAGCCATGCCGGACCGAACAAGCCAAACTCGGCGACCACCGGGGGCGAACTTGTGCTGAGTAGCGTCGCCTGACCGTAGCCTTGCAGTGCGGCCAGCGGAACCGTCAAGTAATGCGTATATCGATTGATTCGGTTGCGCCCCTGCTCGCCGCCCTCCTTGGACAGTTCGGTCAGCCGGGGGATAATCGGGACGAGCAACTGCATGATAATGCTTGCCGTGATGTACGGGTACACACCCATCGCCACAACAGAGAAGGTGCTCAACGTGCCGCCCGAGAAGACGTTGAGCAGGTTAAGTACCTCATTGTCCTCGAAGACCTGGCGTAGCGCTTCTATATCGATGCCGGGTAGCGTGATCTGTGCAAGCATCCGGAAGATAACGAGTATCCCCAGTGTAAACAGGATCTTCCGGCGGAGGTCGGGGATCCGCCAGGCATTGGCCAATGCTTGGAGCATTAGGAGGACACCTCGCCAGCAGGCACCAATGCCTCGTCGACGTCAACAGCCGCAGGCTCAATCTCCTCAAGCGTGCCGCCAGCAGCCTCGATCTTCGCGCGCGCGCTCACGGATGCCCGATGTACGCGCACGGTCAGGGGCGCGGTCACCTCACCGTTGGCCAGGAGCTTGACGCGAAAGTCCTGCGTCGAGGCCTTTTTGTGCGCGACGAGGCCAGACGCCAACAGCGTCTCGGGCGTGATCTCAGTCGAGGAATCCAGTTGCGCAAGATCACCGACGTTGAGTATTTGCCACTCCGTCTTGAAGAAGTTCGTGAACCCACGCTTGTACGGCATGCGCAAGATTAGCGGGCTCTGTCCGCCTTCGAACCCGATGCGGACGCCTCCGCCCGTGCGCGAGTTCTGTCCCTTCTGCCCTCGACCGGACGTCTTTCCATGGCCGGAACCGTAGCCCCGCCCGACGCGCTTTCGGACTCTGGTCGCGCCCTCCGGCGCTGACAGTTCATTGTGCTTCATCAATATCTCCCAGAAGATGCATGTGTTACCCGGACGCCTGCATCTCTTCGACGGCGACGAGGTGTTGAACCGTGCGCACCATTCCGCGCACGGACGGCGTGTCCTGCTGCTCGACGGTATGATTGATCCGGCGCAGGCCGAGTGATCGCACCGTAGCGCGCTGATTCGGCGGACGCCCGATGGTGGAACGCTTGAGCGTAATACGCAACGTCGCTGCCATTTACGCGTTCTCCGTGGACTGTACGGGTTGCCGATTGCTCATCCTGCCGGCCCGGTTCAACGGGCGCATTTGCTCGAGCCCCTTTAGAGTCGCGCGTACCACGTTTACCGGATTGTTGCTGCCGAGCGACTTGGTGAGCACATCGCGCACACCCGCCGCCTCCATGACCGCCCGGACGCCACCGCCCGCGATCACGCCCGTACCGGGCGAGGCCGGCTTCATCATCACCCGGGACGCGCCAAAGTTCACGGTCACCTCGTGGGGCAGCGTGCCACCTTTGAGCGGGACGCGCACCATGTGCTTCTTAGCGTCCTCCACACCCTTTCTGATGGACTCTGGCACTTCACCGGCGCGACCGATGCCAGCGCCGACGTGGCCGTGGCCATCACCGATCACCACGACGGAACTGAAGCTGAACCGCCGACCGCCCTTCACGACCTTGGCGACACGATTAATCTGCACGACTCGCTCAGTCAGGTTCTCTGATTCGCCTGGATTGTTACGCGCCACATGGACCTCCTAGAAATCGAGACCGCTCTCGCGGGCTCCCTCGGCAAGCGCTTGAACGCGGCCGTGATACTGCCAGCCGCCGCGGTCGAACACAACTTTGGTCACCCCCTGCTCCTGTGCGCGTTGTCCGACAAGGACGCCCACGTGCCGGGCCTCGTCGACCATTTTCAGATCCTTCATCTGTTCCTTGATCGCGGCATCAAGCGTCGAAGCGGCCGCAAGTGTATGGCCCTTCGTATCGTCAATCACCTGCGCGTAGATGTGCCGGCCACTGCGAAATACGTTCAAGCGTGGCCGCTCGACGGTGCCGCCGACGCGGCCACGCACCCGAAAGTGCCGCTTCTTGCGTGCCGTGATGTTCCTTGGAGTCCTGCGCCTCATACTATTCTCCCACCCCAGCTTATTTGCGGCCGCCGGTCTTGCCAGCCTTGCCCGCCTTGCGGCGTACCACCTCATCCGAATACCGAATGCCCTTGCCCTTATACGGTTCCGGCTTGCGAACCTGGCGGATCTTCGCCGCCTGCTCGCCGACGAGTTGCTTGTCGATGCCTTGGACGCTGACCCTGGTCGGGCTTTCCACCACGTAGCTGATGCCCTCGGGTGGCTGCATTCGCACCTGGTGTGAGTACCCGACGGACAGCACGAGCGTCTTGCCCTCTTGCGCGGCCCGATACCCTACGCCGCTGATCTCGAGATCCCGGCGAAAACCGGTCGTCACCCCGACCACCATGTTGTTGATGAGCGTGCGCGTCAAGCCATGCAGCGAGCGGTGAAACTTCTCCTCGGAGGTGCGGCGCACTTCCAGCGTCCCATCGTTGCGGACGACTTCCAACTCACCGACAAGCACCTGGGACAACTCGCCCTTCGGTCCCTTGACGTGAACCGAACGGTCCGCGAGAGTAACCTCGACGGTGTCCGGTACCGGGATGGGCGAATAACCTATGCGCGACATCTTGTCGTTCCCTCCACTCCCTTCCGTACTACCACACGTAGCACAGAACTTCACCGCCCACTTTCTGCGCCTGCGCTTGCCGACCAGAGACCACACCGTTTGGCGTGGACAGAATAGAGGTTCCAATACCGCCAAGCACGCGCGGCAACTCTGTCGTCTTCGCGTATACCCGAAGGCCGGGCTTGCTCACGCGCCGGATTCCCCGAATCCCCGGCTGACGCTGCTGGTCATACAGCAACTCGACCTGCAGGTTTGACTGCACGCCCTCGCTCGGGCTCACCGTATACTCACCGATATACCCTTCTTGCTGAAGTATTGCGGCGATATTTTGCTTCATACGGGAGGTCGGCATCGTCACCATCTGGTGCCGTGCCATGCTCGCGTTGCGGATACGAGTAAGCATGTCCGCAATTGGATCAGTGGTCTGCATCGTCTCTCCTACCAGCTCGACTTCGTTACGCCGGGAACCTCGCCGCGCGAGGCAAGTTCACGGAAACAGATCCGGCACATGGCGAACTTGCGCATATATGCCCGTGGCCGCCCGCACAGTCCACAGCGATTATGGACCCGCACGGGAAACTTCTGCTTGCGCGCCGCCTTTACAATCATCGAAGTCTTAGCCAATCTTCCCTAGCTCCTTATGCTGCCTGCTGCCGACGGAAGGGCATGCCCAAAAGCTCCAGCAGTTGCCGTCCCTCTTCATCGTTGCGAGCCGTAGTGACGATGCTGATCTCCATCCCGCGCACCCGGTCCACCTTGTCATAGTCGATCTCCGGGAACATAACCTGCTCTCGCAGCCCGAGTGTGTAGTTGCCCCGGCCATCGAACGAGTTGCTCGACACGCCCCGGAAGTCGCGGATCTGCGGCAGGGAGATACCGATCAGCCGATCAAGAAACTCCCACGCCCTGCTACCACGCAGGGTCACCATCGCGCCGATCGCGTTGCCCTCGCGCAGCTTGAATGCGGCGATGCTCTTCTTCGCGCGGGTGACGACCGGCTTCTGGCCGGTGATCGCTGCGAGATCACTCACGGCAGCATCAAGCGCCTTCGAGTTTTGCAGCGCCTCGCCAAGGCCGACGTTGATTACGACCTTCTGGATCGTCGGCACCTGCATCGAGTTGGTGTACCCGAACACCTCGGTGAGCCGAGGCACCGCGTTCGTCTTGTAGTGTTCTCGCAAACGTGGAGTCATTCTCTTTCAGCCCCTCTTACGTCCGGTCCACGGTCTCGTTGCAGCGATGGCAATAGCGCTCGCGGTGCCCGGTATCAGTGACGCGCATACCAACGCGCGTCGGCGTGGAACAGCGTGGGCACTGGAGCATTACGTTACTGACGTTCAGCGGGTTCTCCTGATCGATGATCCCCGCCTGGCGAACACCCGGCCTGCCCTTCTGATGCTTCTTCGCGACGTTGACGCCTTCGACAACGATGCGGTTATCTGCTCGCCGGACGATGCGTACGGTGCCTCGCTTGCCCTTATCCTTACCGGAGATCACGACGACCTCGTCGCCTCGTCTGATCTTCACCTTTGCCTCACTTTTACAATGCTCTCTTATACTGGACACGAAAGATCATTATATCTTACCGCGACTTCCGCCGCCAGATGCTTATAGCACCTCCGGCGCGAGGCTCACGATGCGCGTGAACTGCCGATCGCGCAACTCGCGGGCAACCGGACCGAATATGCGCGTTCCACGCGGATTATTCTGCGGATTGATGAGCACTGCGGCGTTATCGTCGAACTTAATAAACGACCCGTCCTGTCGGCCAATACCCTGCGCGGTGCGCACGACCACCGCCCGAACCACCTCGCCCTTGCGTACAGCGGCACCCGGCTGCGCTGTCTTGACGGAGGCGATGATCACATCTCCGACGGACGCGTACTTACGTCCTGAGCCACCGAGCACCCGAATACACATGATGCTCCGGGCGCCGGAGTTGTCCGCCACACGGAGCCGACTCTGCTGCTGAATCATTTCGTACCTACTCGCTTCTCTGCACTACGTTGAGTAGCCGCCACCGCTTCGTTTTGGACAATGGGCGCGTCTCGATGATCCGAACGAGATCACCTTCGCGCGCTTCATTTGCTTCGTCGTGCGCCTTGAATCGGCTCGACCGGCGCACGGTCTTCTGATAGATCGGGTGCCTGCGCAGATAAGTAACCGACACGACGATGGTCTTGTCCATCTTGTCGCTTACAACCTGTCCAGTCTTGATCTGCCTTCTTCCCTGCTGCTGTTGTTCTGCCATTATGCTCCTTGACCTCTCCGACGCTCGTTGAGTATCGTCCGCATACGCGCTACATCACGCCGGAGATGGCGTATTCGGGCGGTGTTCACGGTGTGCCCGACCGCCATGCGCATGCGCAGGTTGAACATCTCCTGCTTCGCGTCCTTCATCTGCTGAAGAATTGCCGCGTCTTCAGTGCCTCTGATTTCCGTTGCTTCCACGTTTTTATCGCGACACGCGCCCTAACTCTCGGGCTCGTTGGTCGCGCCCTCCCTCTCTATGATCTTCGTCCTCACGGGCAGCTTATGCCCGGCCTTGCGCAGCGCCTCCTCCGCGACATCGCGGCGGACCCCAGCCAGCTCGAACATCACGCGTCCAGGTCGCACTACCGCGACCCAACGATCCGGCGCGCCTTTGCCTTTACCCATCCGCGTCTCAGCCGGCTTCGCGGTGATGGTCTTATCCGGAAAAATCCGGATCCACACCTTACCACCGCGCTTTACGTGGTGGGTGATCGCGCGCCTCGCGGCCTCGATCTGCCGGTTGTCGACCCATGCTGCGTCCAGCGACTGCAGGCCGAACTCGCCAAACGACACCAAGGTGCCACGTGTCGCGGTCTGCTGGTTGACATCGCCGCGGTGTGGCTTGCGATACCGGGTTCTCTTTGGCATCAGCATCAATTATCTCCTGTCTCGCGAGTCGCGCGAAGCGCGCCTCGGCCGCTCCGGGGGCGGGGGCACCGCAGCCACCGGGCGAATGTCGATCTCTCCCGCAGGCAGGATGTCACCCTTGTAAATCCAGACCTTTACTCCGATTCGACCACCACCTGTGTGCACGTGTACCTGGCCATAGTCGATATCCGCGCGGATAGTCTGAAGGGGCACGCGGCCATCCTTCTCCGTCACCGCGCGAGACATCGACGAAGGTCCAGCAAGCAGGCCCGACACTCGTACGCGAATACCGCGAGCGCCGGAGCGCATCGCGCGCTGTACGGCCTGCTTCTGGGCGCGCTTGTATGAAACGCGCTTGTTTATCTGCTCGCCGATGCTCTCCGCGACCAACTGGGCCTCAAGCTCCGGCTGGCGAATCTCCTCGATGTTGAGGTTGATGCGCTTGCCAGTGCGCTGCTCCAACTCCCGCCGAAGCGCATCTACCGTTGCCCCACCCTTACCGATCACGATACCGGGCTTCGCGGTAAAGACGTTCATCGTGAGCTGGTCGCCTGAGCGGGAGATCGTAACGTGCGACACGGCGGCATTTGCCAGACGAGACCGCACCATCTGTCGCAACTGCAAGTCCTGGTGGAGCTGGGTGGCGTAGTCCTTGTCGGCGTACCACCTGCTCTCCCAGTCCTTTACTCCGCCCAGCCGGAAGCTGATCGGGTTTACCTTTCTGCCCAAAAGTCTATCCCTCCTGGTTAACTTCGTCCACGATCACAGTGACGTGGGCCGTGCGCTTCAGTATCTGATGTGCCCGCCCGCGTGGTGCGGGGCGGATGCGCTTGAACGTCGGGCCGTCATCCGCGTAGATCGCAGCGATGTACAGGTCGTCGCGATCGAGCTGATAGTTGTTCTCCGCATTTGCCGCCGCTGACTTCACGGTCTTTGCGATCTCGGTTGCGACGCCCTTGTTCGTAAACTGCAGGATCGAAAGCGCCTCCTTCACCGGCTTACCGCGCACCAGATCCAGGACGAGGCGCGCCTTTTGGGGGGATGAGCGAATGTACTTGTTTGTTGCCTTAACTCTCATCTACTCTACCTATCTCAGCCGGGAAGAGCGATCCGCTCCCCCACCGTGACCACGGAAAAACCGGGTTGGCGCGAACTCGCCAAGCTTGTGACCGACCATGTTCTCCGAGATGAAAATGGGCACGTGACGCCGACCGTCGTGTACCGCAATGGTGTGGCCCACCATGTCCGGGAAGATCGTGCTAGCTCGGGACCAGGTCCGCAGAATCCGCCGTTCCCCGGAGGAGTTCATCCGCTGCACCCGCTCGAGCAGCCGATCCTGCACGTACGGACCCTTCTTCGTGCTCCTGGACATACGTTCTTCCCTCTTCCTTACTTGCGCCGTCGAACGATATACTTATCGCTCGGCTTCTTCTTGCGGGTCCGGTGACCCATCGCAATCTTGCCCCACTTCGTCTTGGGTTGGCCACCAATGGGTGCCTTGCCCTCACCGCCGCCATGCGGATGGTCGCGCGGGTTCATGACCGAGCCTCGCACCTCTGGCCGCTGGCCCATCCACCGGGCGCGGCCCGCCTTGCCGATCGTCTCCAGGTCGTGCTCAATGTTGCCGACCTGACCGATCGTCGCGTGGCCCTCGGCCCGAACGCGCCGGAACTCCCCTGATGGCAGCCGGAGCGTCGCGTAGCCGCCTTCGCGGGCGACTAACTGTGCGGACTGTCCGGCGCTACGCGCAAGCTGTCCGCCACGGCCCGGCGTCAGTTCGACGTTATGCACCTGTGTACCCAGCGGCACGCGCGTAAGCGGCATTGCATTGCCGACCCGAATATCCGCCCTCGGTCCGGACGAGATTTTATCCCCCACCCGGATGCCGTTCGGTGCAAGTATGTAGCGCTTATCCCCGTCGGCGAAGAAGATAAGCGCGATTCGGGCAGAACGGCCTGGGTCATACTCTATCGCGTTGACCACCCCTGGCACGCCCAAGTTATCGCGCTTAAAGTCGACAACGCGATACCGTTGCTTATGTCCGCCGCCCTGGTGCCGGACGGTGAGCCGGCCCTGGGAGTTGCGCCCCGCGCGCTTTCGTATCGGCTGTGTCAGCCGCTTCTCCGGCCGGGATTTCGTGATCTCCTCGAAGGTGGAGACCGTCATCCCACGGCGGCCGGGAGAGGTCGGCTTAAATCTTTTTATAGGCATTGCTCAAACCCCGTTTTTTACAGACCTTCGAATATGTCGATGCGCTGACCAGGGGCGATCTTCACGATCGCCTTTTTCCAGCTTGCAGTCCGGCCCATTATCGGCCTGCCGCCCCTGCGGCGCTTCATCTTTTCCCGTGGATGCACATTGATGGTGTTCACCGTCAGCACCTGAACGTTGAAGATTGACTCAATTGCTTCCTTCACCTGGTGCTTTGTCGCCTCGGGTATCACCTCAAAGATGTACTGTCCGCTCTCCATGAGCATTGTGTTCTTCTCCGACACCACCGGGCGCCGAATCAAATCGTACGGACTCACTCTCCTTCACCTCCCGAAGCACTAGTACGGGTCGAGACCGCGAAGCTTGTCCCCTCCGACTGTGCCGGCTCTTTCCGCTGGATGGGGCCCGCGCCCCGGCCGCGGTCGAGCAGGACAGCCTGCATGGACTCCACAGCAGCCGCGTCGAGAATGACGCAGTCGTACTTGAGTATATCCTCCACGCCCAGGTTGTCTGCCTGAATCGTCCGCACGCGCGGCAGGTTGCCCGCAGCTCGCTGTATGGACTCGGAGCGGCCCTGGGTCGCGATAAGCACGCTCTCCACGTTTATCGCGGCGAGGGTCACAGCAAGCGCTTTCGTCCGGGGCTCGATGTCCGCAAGGCCCGACAAGATAAACAGGCGCTGCTCCTGCACCTTCTGGGAGAGTGCCGAGCGCACGGCCAGGCGACGCATCTTTCGGGGCATCGCTTGCTTGTATGACCGCGGGTGCGGTCCGAACACGACGCCACCTCCCTTGAACTGGGGAGAGCGAATGCTGCCCTGGCGTGCATGCCCCGTGCCCTTCTGTCGATACGGCTTCCGGCCACCGCCACTTACGTGCGCCCGAGTCAGAGTATTATGCGTCCCCGTGCGGGCGTTGGCCTGCTGCCGCAATAGCGCCTGATGCATAACGGCCAGGTTCGGCTCGATTCCGAAGACGAGATCATCGACCTCCGCCTGGGAAACGACCTCTCCGCTTAAGTTGTGTACTGATAACTGCACGTATCTACTCCAAACGCCCTATCGGCCGGCCTTGTGGACGACAAGCAAACCACCGTTCGCTCCAGGCACCGCGCCCTTCACGAGCAGCAGGTTTCGCTCCTGGTCCACGCGCACCACATCGAGCTTCTTTACCGTGACCCGCTCATTACCCATACGACCGGCCATGCGCTTCCCCTTGAACACCTTGCCCGGTGTCGTGGTAGCGCCTATGGAGCCGGGCGCGCGAAGTCGGTCCGACTGACCGTGGGTCTTCGGACCGCCACGGAAGTGGTGTCGCTTCACGGTGCCCGCGAAACCCTTGCCCTTGGAGGTTCCGGTGATATCCACCTTTCCGCCCGCAGTGAAAATAGAAACGTCGACGGTCTGCCCACGCTCCAGGTCACTCGAGTCTGCGGTTCGGACCTCGCGAAGATGACGCAACGCAGGCAGGTCGCTGAGATGCCCCCGCTCCGGCTTTTTAAGGCGGCGGACCTCGTCGAATCCGATCTGCACTCCCGCATAGCCATCGCGCGCCGGCGTCTTTATAAAAGTCACGACACACGGCCCCGCCTCAATGACGGTCACGGGCAGAGCACGCCCGGCCTCATCAAAGACCTGCGTCATCCCTATCTTCTTGCCAATCAATCCCTCGACCATTGCTTCGACTTCCCGTCCTCTATAGCTTGATCTCTATGTCCACACCGGCGGGCAGATTCAGGTTCATCAACTCGGAGATCGTCTGACGCTTCGGCTCCAATACGTCGATGAGGCGCTTATGGGTGCGCATCTCGAACTGCTCCTGCGAGTCCTTGTGCCGGAACGGACCACGAATCACCGAGAACTTCTGAATCTCCGTCGGCAGCGGAACCGGCCCTGCTATCTGGGCACCGGTACGCTGCGCGGTATCGACGATCTGCTGTGCCGACTGATCCAGAATCTTGTGGTCGAATGCCTTAAGCCGGATCCGTATCTTCTGCTTTGCCACCCGCGCCTCCCTGCCTTACCTGTTCCGCAAGGGAGGGACGACGTTTCCGCCGTCCCTCCCGTCAATGTACCCTACGTTACTTCGTGATTTTGGTGACGACACCGGCGCCCACGGTCCGGCCTCCCTCGCGAATCGCGAAGTTCAGCCCTTCCTCCACCGCTACCGGCGTGATCAACTCCACCGTCATCTCCACGTTGTCTCC
>JACDAU010000517.1 GCA_013695265.1 Chloroflexia bacterium | reverse complement strand
CTCCAGCTTCGCCTTGCGGCACGCCCAGAGCCCCACGCTCAGCGGCTCGATCAGCGCGCCCTCGTCGTCGGACATCCCGTCCGGCAGCCGAAACGCGAAGTCCTCGTGCACCGTCACGTAGCGGGCGAACGCGCCATCTATCGGCGGCGTCGCGAAGAAGCGAACGTCCTGGCACAGGTTGTAGCGCCCGGACCGGCATTCCCTGCACCGACCGCACGGCACGCCGGGCTCGATGGTGACCCGGTCGCCAACCGCGTGCTTCGACGCCTCCGCGCCGAGTTGCGCGACCACACCGGAGGACTCGTGCCCGAGGATCAACGGCGCGCGCACGACGAACGGCCCGATCTTCCCGTGCTCGTAGTAGTGCATGTCGGAGCCGCACACGCCGACGGAGGCGATCTCGACGAGCACCTCACGGGGGCTGGGCTCCGGCATCGGGGTCTCCTCGACGCGCACATCGCGCACGCCGTACAGTATCGCGGCCTGGTTCTGCATGCGGTTCCTCCTGCTCCCTCGTTCGGATGCGTGCCCAGCCTGCGCAGCAAGAAGGCTGCCCAGAGCCGCCGCGCGCTTTGACAGCTCATCTCATTGGGTGGTATAGTCCCATCAACAACCAAATACGTTTCGCGGGAGCTCGGACGACCGGGCTGAGAGGGCGACTGATCTCGTCGCCGACCGTTGGAACCTGACCCGGGTAATGCTGGCGCAGGGACGAGCCTCCAGGCACGCCACGCCGCCGGTATCCCCCGGACGGCGTTTTTGTTGTGTGGAGGTGGCGTGTCCACGGATAGTACACGAACGGCGCGGGACGACAGGGCTGTGCGCCGCGGCCATCCGACGGCTACTCCCTCGGCGGCGGTCGAGGTCCTCGGCTTGTGCAAGGCGTACGCCCTCCACGGTACACTCCTGCCCGTCCTCCAGGATATCAGCTTTCAGGCGTCCCCCGGCGCGTTCGTGTCCGTTGTGGGGCCGAGTGGGTCCGGGAAGAGCACCCTGCTCGGCATCATCGCGGGGCTGGAGGAGCCGGATGAGGGGACCGTGACGGTCGGTGGGGGCGTGCGGCGACTCGGCACGGTGGCGTACATGCCGCAGGCCGACACCCTGCTGCCCTGGCGATCCGCGCTCGACAACGCGATCCTCGGCATGGAGGTGCGCGGCACGCCGCGACACGAGGCGCGGACACGGGCGCGGGAGCTGTTCGCGGTGGCTGGGCTCTCCGGGTTCGAGGGCGCGTACCCCTCAACTCTCTGCGGCGGCATGCGGCAGCGCGTGGCGTTCCTGCGCACGGTGCTCACGGGCGGTTCCGTGATGCTGCTCGACGAGCCGTTCGGCGCGCTCGACGCCCTCACCCGCTCGGCGATGCACGAGTGGCTGCTCGGCCTCTGGGAACGCCTCTCCGCCACCGTGGTGCTCGTAACGCACGACATAGAGGAAGCGTTGCTGCTTTCCGACCAGGTGCTCGTGCTCTCGCCCCGCCCCGGACGCGTCGTGCTCTCCCACGAGGTGCCGCTGCCCCGCCCCCGTCACAGGGCAATGACGGTCTCCGAGGCGTTCGTGGGCGACAAGGCACTGCTGCTCGAAGCGATCCACGGCGGAGTGGCCTGATGTTCCGTCCGCCTTCCCTGCCCCGCTTCCGTGCCGTCTCGTGGCTCCTCGCGGCGTTGCCCGTGCTGGGGCTGCTGGGGCTGTGGGAAGTAGTCGTGCGCGCGGCGGGGGTCGATCCCGTCGTGCTGCCCGCGCCGACGCGGGTGCTCGCCGCGACGCGGGACTCGGCGGGCCTGCTCGCGCAACACACCCAGCAGACCCTGCTGGAGGCCGCGCTCGGGCTGGGGCTCGCGCTCCTCGCCGGGTGTGGCCTCGGCGCGATGGTGACCCTTTCGCCCCTTCTGCGCCGAAGCGTGTACCCACTGCTCGTGGTGTCACAGACGATCCCGATGATCGCGCTCGCGCCGTTGCTGGTGCTCTGGTTCGGGTTCGGTATCGTGCCGAAGCTGCTCGTCGTCGCGCTTGTCTGTTTCTTTCCCCTCAGCGTCGCGGTCGCGGACGGGCTGGGCAGCGCGGAGCCGGATACCGTGCGATTGCTCCGCAGCATGGGCGCGAGTGGCCGACAGATCTTCTGGAAGGTTCGGATGCCGCAGTCGCTGCCGTACCTGTTTTCGGGGCTGAAGATCTCCGTGACGTACGCGGTGATCGGCGCGGTGTTCGGCGAGTGGGTGGGCGCGTACGAGGGGCTGGGCATCCTGATGCAGACCGCGAAGAACTCATATCGGACCGATCTGGTGTTCGCGGCGATCCTCGTCACCTCGGTGCTGAGCGTCGGCCTCTTCGGCGTTGTCGCG
>JACDAU010000506.1 GCA_013695265.1 Chloroflexia bacterium | reverse complement strand
TTGACGGGGTGGCAGTACGGATAGCGCTCACAATCGCCGTAATGATAGGCGAGGACGAACTGATTGTCCCGGTAAACGGTCGCCACTCCGTCCGCCACTTCGACTCGTACTGCAGATGCCACCACCCGAGCACCTCCACGAATTAATGCCCTTGCCGGGCCGCACGGGCGGATACAGTCCTCTGAAGATTAGCCTGAAGTTGTCCGGGCCATCGTGTGCGATGTCCTTGTCGTGCGTCGGCCCCGAACAGGGTCTCGGTCGGATAGTATCACACTGACGGAGTTCAGGCGCGCAGTGTGCGCCTCGGACGGAGCGTCCATGTACAACCTGTCCACAAAGTGCCGGACGGCCAGCCACGCCCACACCATTCGCATCCGATTGGAAGACCAAACGACAGGATCGATAATCCTCGCGGCGGCTCGGCGCACCTACAAGTAGCGGTCTGAAGAGCAGTCTCCCCTTTCGCGGTATCAGGTGTGTCGAGACTGAGCGTCACAACTCATCTCATTCAAACTGGCTCCAGCGGGAGGTGCGGCGGCGGTGGTAGCTCAACGGTCACCGTGTCGCCTGGCCGCACCGGACCGCCAGCGATGACCACCCCCATCACCCCAGCCTTGCGAATCAGGTGGCCCGCCGCATCGCGATCCAGTACCGCTGCCATCAGGCCGGGCTGAATGCCATCAAGCTGGGCGCACGGGTTGCGCAGGCCCGTGAGTTCGACGATCACCGCCACGCCCAGATGCAGCCGCGCATGGGTTGGGAAGGCCAGCAGGTCGATCCCCCGCGTGGTTACGTTCTCGCCCATCTGGCCTGCCGAGACAACCAGCCCCTGTGCGTGCAGCTCGGCATGAATCAAGTGTACCTGGCGGAGATTGGGCTGGGCGGGATTGCGCGCAACCCGCGAGCGGTGCTGGACCGTCGCCCCGGCGTGCGCGTCACCTTCGACCCCCAGCCCCTCGACCAGCCAGATCTCCGAATGGTTTCCCTTGACCATCGAATGAGTGGAACTTTGGCTCACCGCTTCTACCGTCCCGGTCATGCTCCCCGCCCTTTCTGAGAGCGCGCCCGCTCCCACGCGGCGACGACCTGCCGCCGCGTCTCCTCCAGGTCGTTTTCGTTGTCGATTACAACATTTGCAACGCGCAGCTTCTCCTCCTGCGGGGACTGAGCGCGGATGCGCAGGAGCGCCTCCTCGCGCGTGTAGCCGTTGCGCATCACCAGCCGCGCCACCTGCTGCTCCGGGCGGCAGCGCACCACCCATACTTCTTCGCATAGCTGCGCCAGCCCGCCCTCGATAAGCTTGATCGCGTCCACAACAACCGTCGAGGCAGTAGTTGCAAGGATGCAGTTGATCTCCGCCCGCACACAGGGATGCACCAGTTCTTCCAGCCGCCGCAACTGGGCAGCATCCGAGAACACCCTGCGCCCCAGTACCCGCCGATCGATCCCCCCGCTCTCCCCGAGAATCGATGGGCCAAACGCCGCCACGACGCCGTCGAATGCAGCCCCATCCGGCGCGAGCGCCCGATGCGTTAACTCGTCCGCGTCGATAGTGCGCACGCCGAGTTCGCGCACGATCCCCAGTACGGTGCTCTTGCCACATACGATGTTCCCCGTGAGGCCGATCACCGGTCCCCTCGCACCCCCTCCGCTCTGGCTCATTAAGCGTCTCCCTCTGCTTTGTGCTGTAGCAGCTTCGTGCCGTATAATGCGCGGGAAGCGCACGCCCGTTCCCATGATACGCTTGGCGGGTCGGTGCGTCTATTTGTATTCACAGGGTTCTCGGGGGGTCCATGGCAGCCAAACCCGTCGTCGCGATAGTGGGCAGGCCAAACGTCGGCAAATCCACGTTCTTCAATCGGCTACTCGGCGAGCGCTCAGCGATTGTGCAGAACGAGCCGGGCACCACGCGCGACCGCCTGTACGCCGACGCCGAGTGGGCCGGCCGCCGGTTCACGGTTGTCGATACGGGCGGCCTCCTGACCGGCAACGGCGACTCCGGCACTGCGGAGGAGATGTACTCCCAGGTACGGCAGCAGGCTGAGTACGCCATCGAGCAGGCCGACGTGCTGCTGTTCATGCTCGATGTCGCTGCTGGCCTCACCCCCGCCGACCACGAGGTTGCCGATATCGTTCGCCGCACTCACAAGCCCGTCGTGCTCGTCGCCAACAAGGCGGACAGTGAACAGCGCGAAGACGCCGCAAACGAGTTCTATGAACTGGGCATGGGCGATCCGATATCGATCTCCGCGTATCACGGCCGGGGCATCGGAGACCTGATCGACCTGATCGTCTCGCGGTTGCCACCCGAGCAAGACGACGAGGAAGAGGAGACGGACGCCATCCGCATCGCGATTGTCGGGCGGCCCAACGTTGGCAAGAGCCGCCTGCTCAACGCCATACTCGGGCAGGAGCGCTCCATTGTGAGCGATGTTCCCGGCACGACGCGCGATCCCGTGGACACGGATCTCGACTGGAACGGCTTTGAGCTGGTTCTGGTCGACACGGCGGGCATCCGGCGCAGGGGCAAGGTCGATCCGGGCATCGAGCAGTACAGCGTTATCCGCACCCTCCGCGCGATCAGCCGCGCTGACATTGTGCTCCTGCTCTTCGACGCCACAGAGGGCATCACCGCGCAGGATGAGCACATCGCGGGATACGTGCTCGAAGAGTCGAAAGGTCTCGTGCTCGTCGTGAACAAGTGGGACCTGATCGAAAAAGACGGTAACACGATGCGCGAATATACTCAGCAGTTTCGCGAACGATTGCAGTTCCTGAGCTGGGCGCCGCTCACCTTCATCTCCGCCAAGTTCTCGCAGCGCATCCCCACCGCGCTCGAAGCGGCAATCAAGGTCTCGGACGAACGCAAGAAGCGCGTCTCCACTGCGAACCTCAACCGCCTTCTCCAGGAGGCCATTTCTGAGCACGCCCCACCCTCCAAGCCCGGTCGGTGGCTAAAGTTCATGTACGCCACGCAGGCCGATGTACGCCCACCCACGTTCGTCTTCTTTGTCAACGACGCAAAGCAAGTGCAGTTCGGGTATAAGCGGTACCTCGAGAACCGGCTGCGCGACCGGTTTGGGTTTGAGGGAACGCCAATCCGATTGGTGTTCCGCAACCGACAGGAGACGTAGTGGATGTCGTACCCCTCGCCACCGCGCTCCTCGCTGGCTACCTCCTGGGCGCGATCCCCAGTGGCTACCTGGTCGCCCTCTTCCTTGCCCACCGGGACGTGCGCGCCCAGGGTAGCGGCAAGACGGGTGCGACGAACGTGCGGCGTCTCCTGGGCTGGCGCGGGTTCTTCCTCGTCCTGTTCCTCGACGCGCTCAAAGGCGTCGCGGCGGTAGTCCTCGCCCGCTGGCTCGTTCCCGAACCCGACACCTGGGCCGCCGCGCTTGGTGGACTCGCCGCAGTCACTGGGCATACCTGGCCGGTTTTTCTCCGTTTCCGCGGTGGCCGCGGCGTTGCACCGGGCGGTGGGGCGATGTTCGCGATGTTGCCCGAAGTCATGCTCCTCAGCACACTGGTCGGGGCCCCTACCGTGCTGCTG
>JACDAU010000493.1 GCA_013695265.1 Chloroflexia bacterium | reverse complement strand
GCCCCTGCCCGCCCGGTGTGGGGCGGGCCTACCGTCTGCGGCTCGCGCCTATGGCCGGTACACCCGCACGTAGTCGAAGTCCGCGTTGAACCTCGGCTGACCCGGATCCTGGGCGCCAAACGCCGTGATCCCGATCTTGCGGTTGTACATCGGGCCGTCGCCCGGGTTGTTGGTCTTGCCGAACGTCCACGTGCCTCCACGCTCGAACGTCCTGCCGTTGTCAATGCTGCGGTAGGCGCGGTACGTCTGCGCGCCCCCCGCGCCGCTCCTTGCCACGATGCGCAGTATCGTGACTTGCGCTGGCTCCTGCAGCACCGTGCCGCCAAACTGGCGCTCTCGTGGCGGGTTGTCGCCGCCGTTCCGGTCCGGCTTCTCCTTGCCGAACTCGATCTGCCGCGTGTTGAAGATCGCCACGTGGTCGAGCCGGACGTACTTGTCGTCGTTCTCGTAGATGAACAACCCGGCCTGCTGGAAGTTGAAGATACTGCCGTCGTCAGGCAACTGGAAGTCGAGCTTCACGTCGACGGTGAAGTCGCCCGCGGGCGCGTTCTGAATCAGGATACGCGTGCGGTCCTCCGGTGGGGGGTTGTCTCCCGTGATCTCCCTGGCATCTGTGCGTTGCCGATAGTAGCCGGGCCGCTGGGTCAGGCTGGTCTGGCCCGGGTCGGGTTGGCGGCCTTGTGCGTAGCTCCAGCCGTTCTCCGGGTCCAGGTTGCCGTTGAACTCGTCCGAGTACCGCTCTTCGCGCGTCCCGCGCGCATCGTTGGGCACGAGCCGCGTCACCGGCGTGAAGAGCCGGGCCGCGCTGATATTGTCGAAGTCCGCGGAGACGTTCTGGGTGGCGAAGCCGACCCTGCCCGCGCCGAGCGCCACGCCCTGCTGCGTCGGCAACGGGAGCTGGCGTTCCTGAATCTCGATCGGATCCTCCAGCCGCGACTCGGTCAGCTCGAACCGCACCTGGTGGCCGCGCTTGGTGACCGATATGTTGTGGAAGTCCCGGTGCTTGAAGTTCGCCGGGAGGGCTGTCGTCTTGAACGAGTTGATCCCGTTCGTGCGGATGTTCGTCACCAGAGAACCGCCCATACCGTCCGCGTTCGGCTGTAGGTACGCGGCGATGAAGTTGTTCTTGTCGATGTACGACGTGATCAGGCCGTAGCGGCGCGGTGTGGCCGTTCCCAGGCGGTTCAACCTCAGATCACCTTCGGCGCGATAATTGACTGTGGTTGAGCCGTCGCTGATCAGCAGCGCCGATTTCGTGCCCGCCCAGTTCTGCCGGACCGCCCCGCGGTTCGTACCGGCGGGGTCGAAGATGGTCCACTTGCCGCCTATCTGTGTGAAGCTGGCGCCGACACCCGTCGTGCGATTGAACTCGTCGTCCACGACTCCGCGAGTGACCGGTGCGGGCTGGGCCGTGTTTGACGGACCGGCGCCTGCCCGGGCGACCGGGAAGCCATTGATGTAGTCGAGCCGGTCCATCATCAGCGACCGGCGGTTGATCGGTATGCCGCTGCGCTCGATGATCTCCGGGTTTCGCTGGTCGATGCCGTGGTACACAATGTAGTCTTGCCCTGTGTCGTCAGTGATGACCGCGTTATGACCAACGCCGACGAACTGGTTACCGTTCTGCACCAGGGCGATCTCACCACCTGTGCGCGTATCGAGGAACGACTTACCCTCCCGGTCCTGGAACGGGCCGAACGGGCTGGTGGAGCGTCCGGCGAACACAAGGTAGCCGGTGAGCTCAAAGTTGCAGCAGTCGGTCGCCGAGACGAACATGTAGTAGTATTGGCCGCGCTTGACGACGAACGGCCCCTCGTACCGGTTATCGATCGCGATCCGGCGCTGGGTGCCGGGGACGGTCCGCAGGCCGTCGGAGGTCAGCTCACGCACGTCCAGGCCACCGTTGTAGCTCCCGTAGTAAATCAGCCGCCGGCCGTCGGGCAGGGGCAGGATCGCGGGGTCTATCGTAGCCCGGAAGAAGCTGGGGTTGCCGGGTCCCGGTGGGCAGCACGGGTTGGTCGTCGGCTCCACGACGATGCCGCGGTCGGTGAATGGACCTGCCGGATTGGAGCTCGTCGCCACCCCGATTGCGGAGTCGTCGCCACCGGGAGTCCCGAACGTGTTCGTCGTCGTCCCCGCGACGTTCGTGATGCTGTAGTACAGGTAGTACTGGTCATTGATGTACCGGATATCCGGCGCGAAGATCCCCGCGCTCGGGTCCGCGCTGGGCGGGTTCCCGTTCGGGAAGGCGTCGCCCACATACGTCCAGTTGACCAGGTCGTTCGACCGGATTATCGGGATGACGTGGAACGTATCGCCATCGAAGCGTGGGTCCTTCGTGGCATAAGCGTAGTAAAAGCCGTCCTTCGCCTTGATGATCGAGGGATCGGCGAAGCTCTCCACCCTCTGCGCGCTCCCCGGAATGGTGGGGAGAATCTCGTTGCGGAATGTGGCTCCGGTCGTTCCCTGGCCTTCAGGGATCGCCGTGGCCGCCGCGCTCGCCCTCGATGCGCCGCCGACCCCAAAGGTGGTCGCGAGCATCACGATGATGAGCAATCTGTGGAACATTCGCCCGTATTGTGCTGCTGACATCTGGCTTGAACCTTTCTTCACGCCCACGCCGGGCGACTTGCACCTGCTGCCACCCATCGTTCGGATGATGGTGGCTCGGCTTCCCACCTCATATGTGCCAGTCCAGGAGGCTACTCCGCAGTCTTTGCTTCCGGAGCGGCTCTCTTCTCTCATACCTCCTCCCCAGTATCAAGGAGTGTAGTCTACGTGGGGTTCGCATAGCCTGTCAAGTCACTGCGTCCGATTGCCACGGGTTCTTCACCATCGATGGCGGCCTCCCCGGTCGGGGCAAGCCAGTCGAGCGGGAAGTGCAGGGGGGATGAGCTACACCATGGGCTTGCGGTGGTGCACCGTCCGCTGCTTGAGTGCGATGACGATCGCGCCGAGTACGACGACGAGCATGGCGTCAACCAGCAGGCGCTGGAGCGCGTCGAGCGCGAGACCCACTTCCCCGGCAGCGAGGCCCGCACCCACCGCCGCAGCTGCCGGTATCAAAACGAGCGCAAGCAGCGGACCCGCGATGACACTACGGCGGAATGCCATAATCATCGTCACACCCGCTGCGGCAGCGCACGCTGAGATGGCGTACTCTATCAGGGTCGGGTGCGCTATCTTGTGTACTTCCGAATTCTCCAATAGCGCCTGGACCGTCGTCGTGTCCGTCAACCGTAGGAACCCGAACATGGCTGCGGCCGCGATCATCAGCACCGAGTATCCAACGCTTACCGAGTACAGGCCACGCCGAACCACCGCCCAGTTGCGCAGAGTCAAGCCCAGCGGCAGCTTCGCCAGCGGCTCGAACCCCGGTGCGATGATTGAGGCCGCCACAAACGCGATAGACTGAGCGCTGGACTCCAAAACCAGTCCCGCGGCCCCGATCGCCCCGCCCAGCGCCATAAGCGTCAGGAAGTTCGCCGTCACCCGCCCCTGGTGCCGCAGCCCCGTCTCCGCCTCCTCCCATACTGCCTCGTCCACATCGCGGTCGATTAACTCCTTGCGTTCGGGATCAATGATGCTCGCCACCTCGGCGGTGACCACGGAGACGGGACCGAGCTGGCGCGCGCTCTCGACGGCAGAAAGCACCTCGTCCGTATCGCGGTTGAGCGCGTGAACGATCACCACATCACCGGGAGGCAGAACGGAAGAGCCCCGGTGAACAGATAGTCCGACCACGCCCTCCAGTTTCTCCAGCTCGCTGATGAGGCTGTTTGTCGTGGTCGGGGGCACAGTGATCTCGATGGTGCGATGCATACAGGGATCTCCTCCTCACGCCGCGTGGCCGGAATCTTCGCCCGGCGCGCGGAGGGGTTTATCGCAAGGCACAGTCCACAAGGCAGACTCCTCGGTACGAAACGTGCACCTTCGTCCTCGAAGCAAAGGAGTAGGGAATGTTTACACGGACACTGGGCAGGAGCGGCATCGAAGTAAGCCCACTGGGGCTGGGCTGCTGGGCCATCGGCGGACAGATATATCGCGACGGCAAGCCCACCGGCTGGGGAGAGGTCGATGATACGGAGTCGATCCGGGCGATCCACCGGGGCCTCGACATGGGAGTCACGCTGCTTGACACCGCCGATGTCTACGGCGCGGGGCACAGCGAGCAGGTGGTCGCCCGGGCGATCGAGGGCAGGCGGGACCGGGTGGTGATCGCAACGAAGTTCGGCAACGTCTTCGACGAGTCCACCCGAGAAGCTGGCGGCCGGGAGGCCAGCCGGGAGTATGTACGCCGTGCTTGCGAGGCGAGCCTACGGCGGCTCAGGATCGATTACATCGACCTTCACCAGTTCCACATCGGTGATTATGAGTGGGAGCGCGCGGCGGAGGTCCGCGATTCGCTGGAGGAGCTGGTCGCGGAGGGGAAGATCCGTGCGTACGGCTGGAGCACGGACGACCCGGAACGCGCGCACCTCTTCGCGGAGGGGCCAAACTGTGCCGCGATCCAGCAGCGGCTGAACGTCTTCGAGGGGAACCACGAGACGCTCGCGGTGTGCGAACAGGAGAACCTCGCGAGCTTGAACCGCGGACCACTCGGCATGGGTTTGCTCACCGGTAAGTTCAGCGAGTCGACCACCCTGCCCGAGAGCGACGTGCGCGGCGGCTGGAACTTCCGCGAGGGCGATGTCGCTCAGCGGCTCAGGATGCTCGAACAGGTGCGTGATGTGCTTACCAGCAACGGCCGGACGCTTGCCCAGGGCGCGCTCGGATGGCTCTGGGCCCGCAGTGAGAGGACCGTCCCTATTCCGGGATTCAAGACCCTGGAACAGGTGGAGGAGAACGTCGGCGCGATCGCGCATGGACCACTGAACCTTGAGCAGATGGCGCAGATCGAGGAGATCCTCGGCCACACCTCATAAGCCTGCCGATTTCCGGTTGATCGCTGTTGCCGGTCATCCCTTCGCGCCGTCCGGCTATGGGCGGAGCATTGTTCCGCCTGCAGGCATGGATTCCGTGCGTGATTCACCGCTGATCCCTCGCGCGTTCTGGTTGACCGTGCCTCTACCACTCAGTCAGTTAGCAAGTCAGATAGACGATACCACCACGCCGTGAACCGGAATCGATGGAACTTTTCCGTCTTCGATGCGTTTCTTATGGTAGTGGCAAGCATGCGACGCAGCGGAGCGGGGGTGAGACCTATAGGGGAAACGCAGCGATAAGACAAGACCTGGCAATCAGTACTACGCCCAGCAGGGCGAAAGGGTCACGAACGTGTCACTCGTCACATCTTGGGTTCGGTCCAGTCTGGTACTACAGTTAGTTGTGGCGGCCATGATCGCTGCCGTTTCCCTCGGATTCGCGGGGATGCCCGCGGCCGCGGCACCCAGCTCCAGTGTCACCTCTACATCCGATGGAACCTCGGCGTACGCGGATTC
>JACDAU010000486.1 GCA_013695265.1 Chloroflexia bacterium | reverse complement strand
GGCACGCGCCACTGCTGCAGGTCGTTCCAGAGATCGAAGCTCTCCTCGTAGAGGCTCATCACCTCGCCGTGGCCCCGCCGGCAGTGACGGCGCAGGTACACCCGGCCATCCATCAGGATCAGGTTGCCCTGCAGGATGTCCGTCTCGTACTCGATCCTGCGGTCGGGGTCTTCCTCGAAACACCGGCCACAGACGGTGAGCACCATCCGGATCGGGGTGTACGGTCTAAGCGCGAGCATATCCTACCTCCTTAAAACTAAGCACCCGAGCCGGCGAAGGGGGCGCCGGTGAGGGCCGTGCATAGCCCGGCAACGATAACAAGGAGCACGAATGGTATCACAAGCGCGGTCAGCAGCCCACCGGCCACGCCCCTCCTGGCGGACTGGTTCCGTCCGACGAGAGCGATCGAGATCGTCGCGGCGAGGAGCAAAGGTACCATGAAGATTGCTGAGATTATGAGCGCGATGCTCTCATATCCCTCTTCCATCCCGACGTAGAAGCTGACGGCGTACACGAGGAAGGTGATCCCGTACATCGCCACGACCGAGCCCAGGAACGCTCGCCGGAAGGTGCGGTCGTCCGAAGGTGGCGGGCGCACTTCATCGCCGAGCCGAGACCACGCGGCGTCGATTTCCTCCTGGGCATGCCCCGCCCTGAGCAGGTGCGTGTCTATCGCCTCGCGGGTGTATCGCCCGCGATTCTCCGCGATGTACCGGATGACCTCAGGATCCATGATAACCTCCTTTGGATGCGTGCCTTTCGATCCGCTACATTCGTGCGACCGAGACGAGGCAGATTCCGGCGACGATGACGAGCAGCACGAACGGGACGAGCACGAGCAACGTCAACGCACCGCCCAGCCCGGCCGCAACGGCGATCCCCCGGCGCGCGATAACGAGTCCGAGCGCGGCTATCCCGGCGATCCCCAGCCCCGCCACAAAGAGCAGCGACGCGTACTCCAGCGCCCCCAGATAGCCGACGAGTACCGTGAGGCCGATCAGGACTGCGGGGTAACCCAGGAGCGTAAGCCAGAAGCTCGGGGTCCGGACTATCGTTCGCTCACGTGCCGTGCTCGCCGCGAGCTCACCGGACTCCACAGCCCTCCAGGCGGCCTCGACCGATGCGGGGTCGTGTCCGGCATCAAGCAGGTTGCGGCTGATCGCCTCGTTCGTGTACGCACCTCGGTTCTCGCGGATGTAGCGGACGATCTCCTGGCTCATCGCGCCTCTACCTCTTGGCGCAGCGCCATCACATGCGCTGGGGCCGGCGGCATCCGGTAGGAACCCCGCCACCATTGCCGCACGAAGTGATACACAAGCAGCCCCGTCAGCGGGAGGAGCACGATCTGCGGGCCGCTGAGGCCGCCCGCCTGCTCCGTGTTCGCCCGCACGAACTCGACGAGGAAGCGGAACACCGCCGCGATCAACAGGTACAGCTTCAGCGCGTCGCCCCGCACGGGTATGAGCCGCCGGTAGCGCAGGATAAGCAGGAACGCGCAGAGGTGGAAGATGATCTCGTACACCATGCTGGGATGCATCTTCCCCTGGCAGCCGGGGCAATAGGCGAACTGCTGCGCGGCGCTCTCCGGGACGGACACCCCCCACGGCATACTGGTCGGTGTCCCGAGCGGCAGCTCCGAGAGAAGGCAGCCCACACGCCCGATCACCAGGGCGAGCGGTATCGCGGCGGCGTAGCAGTCGCCGGTTGACTGTGCGTACCCGAGCGCGCGCTTCGAGAGCACGATCGCGATGTAACCGCCGAGGATCCCGCCGATGATGCTCTTGCCGCTGTGCGAGATCAGGTAGCTGAGGGGCGCTCCCGCCTGGTTGCTGTAGTACGGCAGGTGCTCCCACGCGGTGATGAGCCGGGCCCCGATGCCGCCGCCGAAGATGGCCATCACGGAGATGACGAAGATCCGGAAGCCGAGCATCCCTCGCCTGCGCAGCTCCCAGTAATAGAGCAGCAGCCCCGCGAGCAGCCCGAGCGCGGTGAAGACGTCATGAGTGTAAAGGACAAGCGCGCCGTCGCGGTAGAGGACAGGGTACATCGGTTATCCCCTCTCGGTTCGAGCGGATTATACAGCTATCGGCGGTCAGCTATCAGCAGCGATCCGTCATGTATGGGGCGTTGGCTGACCGATCCGTACTCATACCCGCCTCGTGCAGGCAGGACGCGACGCTGTGGCGACATCAGACGCGATAGCCGACCCCTGATTGCTGACGGCTGATAGCTGCCCACCCCTACCTCCCGATGTAGTGGATCATCTTCCCCGTGGTGCCGAGCGCGGCCTCCTGCACCGCTTCCGGGAGCGTTGGGTGGGCGTGGATCGTGAGGTCCAGGTCCTCCGCGGTCGCGCCCATTTCCATCGCGATCACGGACTCCGCGATCAGGTCCGAGGCGTGTGGTCCGAGGATGTGCGTGCCGAGTATCTCGCCCGATCCCGCTTCGCTGATCATCTTCACCATCCCCACCGGCTCGCCCATACCGATCGCCCGCCCGCTTGCGGAGAAAGGGAAGCGCCCGATCTTCGTCTCGTACCCCTGGTCTTTCGCCTCCGCTTCCGTCAGGCCGACGCTCGCGAGTTCCGGGGTGGAGAAGACGCACGATGGGACGGCGAGGTACTCCATCTTCGCGCGCTTGCCGAGCATGTTTGAGACCGCGACCTTCGATTCCTCCCACGCGACGTGCGCGAGCATGATGCCGCCGATCACGTCACCCGCGGCATATACACCCGGCAGGTTCGTCTGCATCTGCGCGTTCACCTTGATCGCGCGCCCGTTCATCTCGATGCCGGCCTCCTCCAGGCCGAGCCCCTCCGTGTACGGCCAGCGGCTCGTGGCGTACAGGACGGTGTCGCCGGTGGCGAGCTTCTCCTCTCCACCCTTCTCGGCGTAGCGCACCGCGAGCTTCCCCTCGTGCTCCTCAACGCCGAGCACCTGGGAGTCGAAGTGGAAGTCGATGCCGTCCTTCTTGAGCATCTGCGTCAGGCGCTTTGCAAGTTCCTCGTCGGTCTGCATCAGGATACGGGGCAGCATCTCGATCACCGTCACCTTCGTGCCAATGTTCGTGAAGATGTTCCCGAACTCGATCCCGATATACCCACCGCCGATGATCACGAGCTCCTTTGGCTGCTCCTTGAGCGCGAGCAAGCCCGTGCTGTCCACCACGTTGGGCAGGTCGAGGCCGGGGATCGGCGGCTTCGCTGGCACGGAGCCGGTGGCGAGGAGGATGTTCTTCGCCCGAATGGTCTGCTCGCCGTCGGCGCCCAGGACCTCGACCTCGCCCGGCCGCTTGAGCCGCGCCGCGCCGAAGATCCGCGCGGCGCCATTCGCCTTCAGCAACCCCTCGACGCCGGACACGAGCTGGTTGACGACCTTTTCCTTGCGCGCGAAAAACGCGGCGTAGTCCACCTCCACACTGCCCCGAAGGCCGAGAGCCGCGCCCATATTTGCCAGCTTCAGCACCTCGACGGTGCTCACCATCGCTTTCGTCGGGATGCAGCCGACGTTGAGGCAGACGCCGCCCCAATACTCTTTCTCGATGACCGCGACCTTCGCACCCAACTGCTGCGCGCGGATACCCGCGACATACCCCGCCGGACCGCCGCCGATGATTGCGACATCGTACTGCTCGTTCTGCTCAGACAACACGTGCCCTCCTGTATTTAATCGCTGTACCGATATGATACTCACTACGGCGACCCTGTTCGGAGAGCCGCTGGAAGCCGTTGCAGTGCGAAGCTCCGGATCTTGCTTGCCAAGTCGCGCGCGGCTTCCACGTCCGCCGTTGATGGCCAGAAATCGTTGTCATAGCGCAACTCGACAGCGAAGGGCGTGAGGTACTTCGCCTCGTCCCCTGGCGAATCGAACTCTGAATCCAGTCCCCCACAAAGTATCAGTAACTTCGAGAGGTTGTGCGTAAATGGGAACGCTCTACTATATGCGACCAGGTATGCCTTGAGAACCTTCTCCGCCGCCTGTTGGGCGTGGAAGCAAGCCGTATCGAGCGCGTCCTCAGCGTCGAGCGCGAGCTTGACGACGATCGGATCGCTGTCGGCTTTGCGTAACCAGCTCCGAACGAGGTCAGCGTTGTCTTTCATACAGCACGGTTCCCTCACACGTGGCGGTTGTGACGAATGCCAGCGGTACTTTGCTCCACTCGTGCACCTCTCGTGGCGTATATACTAGAATGTCAACCTCGACGGGAAGACTGGCCAGCGCGCTGTAGATCGACCCGGACCGCGCATAGCGAGGCTTATCAGATTCGGCGACGACCAGAATATCGACATCGCTTTCCGGGCGGTGGTCGCCACGGGCACGGCTGCCGAAGACGATCACCGTGTCGGGGTCGGCTGACTGTATGATGTGCCGCACGATCTCGCCGTAGAGTTGCGCATCGTCAATGGGAGGCTTCTCGATCATCGTTCAGGATCTCCGCCGCACTTAGGGCATCACCTCAACCAACAGACGGATACATCCCGCCCGGGCTGCACGACCTCCCGCCACTCGGGGAAGATCGTGACGCCGTTCGCCTCACTGCGCCTCCCGGCGTTGCGCGCACGGGAGCTTCTCCATGCGCACGTTATGCCGCCTAGGCCGAGTGCCCCGCTATCTCGCCTTCCGGCTCCGCGCGTCCGCCCAGGTGGTGCGCCAGGAACGTCTCCGCCTGCGCATAGAAGTGGAGGCGGTTCTCTGGCCGGGCAAAGCCGTGCCCTTCATCCTCATACACCACGTACTCCACTGGCTTATCCGCCCCGCGCATCGCCTCCACGATCTGTTCGCTCTCAGCGCGCTTCACTCGCGGATCGTTCGCCCCCTGCGCAATGAGCAGCGGCGCGGTGATCTGGTCCACGAAGAACAGGGGCGAGCGGTTCCGCAGGAACTCCTCGTCCTCGTCCGGGTCGCCCATGCGGTGGGCGAAGATCGCCTTGATCGGCTCCCAGTATGGCGGAATGGTGCGAAACAGCGTGATCAGGCTGCTCGGCCCCACGATGTCCACCCCCGCAGCCCAGACCTCCGGAGTGAACGCGAGGCCCGCGAGCGTTGCATACCCGCCATACGACCCGCCCATGATCGCGATCTGTTCCGGGTCCGCGATGCCGCGCGCGATCAACCACCGCGCACCTTCTGTCAGGTCGTTCTGCATCTTCGCGCCCCACTCGCGGTTGCCGGCGTTGAGGAACTCCTTGCCGTATCCGGTCGAGCCTCGGAAGTTTGGCTGCAACACCGCGTAGCCCCGGTTCGCAAGCCACTGCGCCTCCGCGTTGAAACCCCAGGAGTCCCGCCCCCACGGCCCGCCATGGACGAGCACCACCGCCGGGACCGGCCCGGTGTCTGCCTCTGCAGGCAGCGTCAGGTAGGCGTGGATCGTGAACCCGTCGTCCGTCGCGTAAGACACCGGCTCCATTGGCCGTAGCGGCAAGCCTTCCAGACGCGGCCGCTGGCTGAACAGGAGCGTCGCCCGCCGATCGGCCCGGTTGTAGCGGTAGTAGTACACCGGACCGTCATCCGTTGTGTACGCGACGATCCACGTCCGGTCCGCGAGATCGCGGCTGACCACCTGGAAATCGCCCCGGTGTACGTCGCCCAGCGCGTCGAAGTCCGCAGCGACCTGCTCGTCCAGCACCCGCCACTCCAACCGATCACGCTCGAACGAGACGGCCTGTACGGTCCGCTCCGTTGGGTGAATGAGCAGGCCGCCCACGTCGTACTGCGGATCCTCCGCAATGACGCGCTCCTCACCGGTCTGCATATCGACCGCGAGGAGACGATGAGCGTTCGCGTCATGGCTGCCGCGGACGTACAGCGTCTCACCGTCCTTTGAGAAGCCCGCGGGGTAGCCCTCGTCCTCCGGCCCCCAAACGCGCATGCTCGCCCAGTCCGTCTCCGGTGTCGCGCGCGTCAGCAACTCCCACCCGCCGTCCGGTCGGCCCGTGAGTGCGGCGCGCACGC
Source organism: Chloroflexia bacterium (assembly GCA_013695265.1). Taxonomy (GTDB): domain Bacteria; phylum Chloroflexota; class Chloroflexia; order Thermobaculales; family Thermobaculaceae; genus JACDAU01. The sequence continues at coordinate 673 of JACDAU010000486.1, read as the reverse complement.
GCAGCCGGGCGTCCGCTGTCCAGCCCACAATGTCGCCGCGGTTCTTCGTATCGAGCGTCAGCTCGCCGCTCGCCAGTTCCAGCGCGTAGACATCGTGCGTCCGGGGGTCGTCGCGGTTGAGCGCGACCAGCGCGGTGCCGGGCAGCTCCGGTTCGAGCGCCACCAGGTGCGCCTGTACTCCCTCGAACGGGGTGAGATCCCGCGCCTCCCCACTGCCCGCATCCGTGCGGTACAGCCGCCAGTTCTCGTCACCGCCCGCGTCCTGCAGGTAGAGCAGTTCGCCGGGATTGTACGTCCACGTGAAGAACCGGATGCCGCGCTGCGGGTCGGTCGTTACCGCCCGGTCGTCCTCGGCGCCTAGCGTGCGCACCCAGACCTGCAGCACGTCCCGCTCGTCCGGCGCGAGGTAGCCCAGGAGCGTCCCATCCGGCGAGATCTCCGGGCTTGTCCGCTCGGGATTTCCGAACAGTACCTCACGCGGGATCAGGGGCACGGTCGTGCTAGTTATCGCCTCGTTCTGTGGTGTTGTCATCCGTCGGTCCTCTTTCTCCTGGACGGGATACCGGCAGACCGCCAATGCGGCCAGTCTGCGAACCCGCTCTACCCTAGCTGCACTTCATTATTACAGGAGCCACACGGGCACCTCCTGCCCCGGCTGCACACCCTCCCACGC
>JACDAU010000483.1 GCA_013695265.1 Chloroflexia bacterium | reverse complement strand
CCTCGGTAAGGATCGGTAGCCCGAGATCCCGGCCGTAGAAAACCTTCAACGCATCGAGATGCGACGTTTGAAGCACGAGATCAAGTATTCGCATACGTACTTCCTTCCTGCGTGTTCGTGCCTCGCGGGTTACAGTGCCCCCTGTAGCACCGAACACACGCAGTGTACCCGGAGCCGGTCCTGTCGGTTTCAACTGGTACATGGGACAAGCCAGGTCCTGTCCTTTCGTACGATGTTGGGCCGCTTCGGCGTCAGCTACGCTAAGAGCATCAACAAGTGTCCGGTAAGGAGGATGAAAAACGAACGGCATCACAAAGGATAGGGGCGAGCAGCGCACCGAGGGGAGTTCAATCGGCAGGACGGTCACTTCCGACTACAGGCGGTCAATCAGATTCCGCCTACTGCGGTGGGCGTGTGCATTGATCCCGAACGTACAGGGTGGAGGCGAGGTTGCGTGGGCGTTCAGCGGGTGTTCAATCGAACGCCCCTACATGGCGGCGGCATGGCATCACCTGCGCGTAGGATCAAAGCCCCTGCTCATCGCTGTAACTTCGTCCTTGAAAGACGCTTTCAAGGCGAGGCGGCGGTCGCGGAGACTGGCGCGATCCCGCCAGAGCGTGGAGCAGATAGCACAGCTCGCTCCGGAGTGGGGCCGGGCGGAGGTAGGCCGACCACTCGACGAGACCAACACCGGACCGTTCATGGGCTGGCCCTCACAGGGGTGGTCCGAACGAGACAAGGAGGTACCATGAGTCACTTCACAGAGAAAGAGCTGGCATACCTGGCGAGCGGCTTGCTTGGCAGGCTCGCCACCGTCGGCGCAGACGGAACGCCCCACATCGCACCCGTCGGAATGGCCGCATATAATCCCCGGCTAGATACCCTCGACATCGGCGGCCACGACCTGCCGAGCACGAAGAAGTTCCGCGACATCCGAATAACCGGGCGTGCCGCCTTTGTGGTCGACGACCTGGCCTCGGTTGATCCGTGGCGGCCACGCGGCATCGAGGTCCGTGGACGGGCAGAGGCCATCGAGGAACCGGTACCGCTGCTCCGCCTGTTCCCGGAGCGCATCGTCGCCTGGGGCATCGACGGCGACTCCTTCGAGCGCAACAGCCGCTCGATACGCTGAGGCCGTCTTCTTTGCACGCGAGCGAGATGCCGGAAACCCCCAGTCAAGGCGCGCCGTTGACTGCCGAGGAACAATCGGAGGCGGTGCAGCAGTGTAAGGTACGCATTGAATGGATGGTGAAACTAAACCTGTGAAAGACAAGAACCTGGAACGGTCGAGTATACGCATACTCGGCATCGGCGGTAGCGCTCGTCGAGGCTCCCGGAGCTTATCCGCGCTTCGGGCGGCCCTCGGTGTCGCGGAAGCCGTTGGCGCTCAGACCGTCATGGCCGATGTGCGGCAGCTTGACCTACCGGTCTATGATTCGGACCGGTCGCTGGATGAGTACCCGCCCACGTTACGCTGGCTGCTCGACGAGGTCCGTGCGGCGGACGCGTATATCCTCTGCTCCCCAACGTACCACGGCACAATCGCCGGCGGCGTCAAGAACGTGCTCGACGCGCTCAACTTCCTGGCGGACGACACCCCGCCGTACTTCGGCGGTAAGGTCGTCGGACTGACGGCGCTGGGCGGTGGGGGCGCTATGCATGTCATCGACGCCCTGCACCACTCGACCAGCGCCCTCAATGGCCTCAGCGCGCCCACCGTCGTAACCGTGCCTGGATCAGCACTGGACCCCGAGTCGGGGGAGTTACGCGACCCCGCGACGCGGAAGCGGTTGCAGTCAATGGTGGAGCAGATGATCGCGTTGACGTACGGCCTCCACCTCGGAAAACAATAGTGCAATCCAAACAGCGGTATGCTGAAGGGTTAGTCCCCCGAGCAGATGGGGACCCCGCGCCAGACGTAGGGGCGTTCAACTGAACGCCCGTGCAACCCTACCACCACACCCGCAGATGCGGAATCACGGTTTTCAGATGCCGCTGCACCGGACTGCGAGGCCGGACCAACCATCAGAATCCACCAGGCGTGGTATTCGGGCACATCTATCGGCGCGATATCCAGGGGCTGCCAGCCTCGTAGTAGCGCCACGGCAGGTCGACGCCCCGCGTGATGCCGATCCGCGTGGTACTCACGATCTCGCGCACAGGCTCACCGGGCAGCACAAGGAGGTGCGGCCCCTGAAGCAGCGCGCCATTAAGCGCCGCGCCGATCCCGAGCGCCTGGCAAAGCCTCCCCGGTCCGGAGCATAGCAGACGGACATTCTCCACGCCCCTGCGCCGTTGCATCAGCTCAACGCCGTCCAGCGGCTCCAGCGCGCGCACGAGCACGGCGGCCGCCTGACCTTCCGGCTCGGTGACGAGGTTCACCATGAAGTGCATCCCGTACGTTAAGTACACATACGCCCTGCCCGGTGGCCCCCACATCGCTGCGTTGCGCTCGGTGCGCCTGCGGTACGCGTGCGATGCCGGGTCGATCAATGGGACGTACCCCTCCGTCTCAACAATCCGCCCAGCCGTGCGTCCCTCTGGACTCTCACAAACCAGCACACAGCCGAGCAGCTCGCGCGCAACGTCCAGCGTGGCACGGTCGTAGAACTCCGGTGGGAGCGGCTCCTTCACTCCCACACTACTGATTCTTCTCAGGCTGGGGCGTGGACGGCCGCAGCAGGGCGTACAGGCTAACCAGCGCCCATACGCCCTCGAGTGCGATGAAGCCGTACTGCGTTTCCACGATGGCGACGTATGCAAGCAGCGCGCTTCCAACGAGGTTGAGGGCATTGTACGCCGTGCTGCCCTGGCGCATCCGCCCCATTTGCGGGGCGACGTACGCTATAAGGATCAATGCGGCGCCCAGCAGGGAAATGATCTGTGTCAGACTCACCGGTAGCTACGCTCCGACCTGTTGCGGCTCGTGCCGCTTCACGAATCGGCTGACAGCTCTGGCGAACTCGTCAGGCTCGGTTATCAGCCAGTCGTGACTAGCGTCCGACACATATAACTCCGACCAAGGAATCAGAGCCTGGAGCCTCAATGCGCAATCGAGAGGCATTGTCCAATCTTGTCTGCCCCACGCAAGGAGCGTCGGTGCTTCTATCTGTGATGCGTACGGGAGGAGGTTTGCGGTGATCGCGGCCCTAAGTTGATGTTTGAACGTGCGGTGGTGGTACGTGAGGTTGTAGACGACGTGTTTCCATGCGACGAGGTTCAGCCCCATCTCCAGACTGGCATCAATTGTCCGACCGCCAATCACACCTATCGGAGATGCGGACGCCCTGGCTCCTACGGTATCAACGAGCACCAGCATCTCGATGCGCTCGGGATGTTTCGCTGCGGTCACCAGAGCGACACCCCCTCCGTTGGAGTGGCCAGTGATGATGGCGCGCTCAAGTCTGAGAGCGTCCAAAAAACAACCGGTCCAGTCAGCATACTGCTCAAAGCTCCAGGGAGCTGGAAGCCCGCCGCTAAGGCCGGACCCGGGGAGATCCGGCACGATCGTGTGAAACTGCGAGCACAGGCGCGAGATAAGACCGCGGTACGTTCGGGCGAGGATAAACACCCCCGGTATAAGGACGAGCGGTGGGCCTTGACCTGCCTCCACATAGTGTGTTCGCACCGTTCCCGTGCGGACGAATCGGTCCTGCAGGGTCACCATGGACATCATAGTAGCAGGAGCCGCGCCCGCGCCGTTGGGACCGTGCAACCCGACGCCGGCAGTCTGTGTTTAAGGACATAGAAGCGGACAGGCAGCCTCGCACCTCGACAAAGCACTGGGGAGGGCATCATGGAGATCGTTGCGTTACTGATCGTTCTGGTAGCATTCGAGGCGGCGGCATGGCGCTGGGGGTTCGACAGCTCCGACGGTGTTAATAGCCGGGAGTGGGAGCGGCGACACCTCTGGACGCGGGTTGGTGGCGAATGAGCGCGGAGCAGTGCGTGATCGAACAGTTCGACGAGATGACGGAGAACCTCTCACACGCGCTCGCGCTCGACCTCGACGGGCACTTCGAGCGGCTGGTGCTGTGTTATCAGGACCGGATATACGCCTTTTGCTTGCGCTACACCGGGAAGCCGGAAGACGCGGAGGAGATCGCGCAGGATGTGTTCGTCTCAGCGTACCGCGCGCTCCGGGCCTATCCCGCCGATCGGATACGGGCGCTCGCGCTCCGACCCTGGCTGTATCAGATCGCGTTGAATGGCTGTCGTAACCGTGCCCGTGGGAAGCACCTGCGGCTCGTACCGCTGCAAGGGAGCGAGGATGGGCACGCCGAGATTGAGCTTGAGGCGGATGAGCGCGAGCGGCCTGACACGGTGCTCGAGCGCGGCGAGCGGATCCGAGAGATTGGGATCCTGGTTGCGGCGCTGCCGGAGCGATACCGGGCGGCCATTGTCCTGCGTCACGTCGACGGGATGGGGTACGCCGAGGCAGCGGCGGTGCTGGGCGAGCCCGTCGGCACGGTGAAATCGAAGGTCCACCGTGGGGTGCAGATGCTGCGTGAGACGATGGACAGGTCAGCAAACGAGGGGAGCGTGCGAGGATGAGCGAGGGTAATCAGGGCTCCATTGCTGGGACACGGCGCGTTCTGAAGGGGCTGCACGGCCTCGGGGGTGTGCGGACCCCGTCCTCCGTTTTGCCGGGGGTGCTTGCGCGCGTGGGGCTGCGGGATACCTACTGGCAACAGGATAGTCCCATCGGCCCGATATACGTCGCGTACGGTGAGGGCGGCGTCTCTGCGGTACGACGGGCGTCAGAGGCCACCGGATTCGAGGAGTGGTATCGCACCCGGTTCGGTCGCCCAGTCATGCAGGCGGCGCGTCCGCCCCGTGCGCTTGCCGAGGTGGTGGAACGGCGTTTGGGAGCGGGTGCGCAAGGGGATATCGAGATCGACCTGCGCGGCGTATCAGCGTTTCAGCGGGCGGTCCTCCAGAAGACGCTGGAGATCCCGCGCGGCGAGGTTCGTCCGTACGGATGGATCGCGCGCGAGATCGGCAGGCCGGGCGCCGTGCGAGCGGTCGGCTCGGCGCTGAACCACAACCCCGTGCCGCTGCTCATTCCGTGTCACCGGGTGGTGCAGACGAACGGCCGAGTGGGCGAATACGCCTTCGGCAGCGCGGCGAAGCGGGCGGTGCTGGAAGCCGAGGGTGCGTCGCCGGATCTTCTGGAGGAACTTGCCAGGCGGGGTGTGCGCTATCTGGGCGACACGGAGGACCACACGTTCTGCTTGCCGACGTGCGCGGGGATGCACCGGCGGCTGACCGAGCCACGATACGTGACGTTCCGCACGCCGCAGCAGGCGGTCTCAGCCGGGTACCGGGCGTGTGATGTGTGCCGCCCAGCTCTGGCGAGTTAGTTGTTAGCTATCAACTCTCAGCAGCGGGGCGGCACAACACCGCTCGGTGCGCATCAACCACCCGGACGTTTGTCGTGCGGGGCGCATTGCAGAGTGCACCCCTGACGCAACACACTCGCCAAGTGATCCAAAACCCGCGCGCACTCGTATACATTATGCTGGGTACACGACGTGTGCCTGTGCACGCGCTGGGCGAGATGCGGTGGACACGCACGATGGGCTACTCCTTTGGGTACATCTCTTACTCCCAGGCGGCATTCGGCGGGTTTCTATACGTACGTGACACATCCACTACTCGTGATGGGCGCGGTCGCTGCTTGGGTCCGGGGTTCTGGTCTTGCTCCTGTAGCACGTGTCCGGCCGGGTATATACGTGCTGTGGGGGACCTAAAAGAACAGTGGGCTTTGAGAATACGGTGAGTTCGACCGTCTTCGCGGGTCGATACCAAATACTGAGCAAGATCGGCAAGGGGGCTGCGGCGGAGGTGTTCCGGGCGATGGACACGCGCCTTGGCAGGCCCGTGGCCCTTAAGCTGTTGCGCGAGGCGTATTCCGACGATCCCAGCTTCATGCAGCGTTTTCACAACGAGGCGAGGGCGGTCGCGCGCCTCTCGCACCCAAACATCGTCACCGTCTACGACTTCGACTCGCATGAAGATCAATTTTTCATCGCGATGGAATACATGCCCGGGCCGGACCTCAAGGCATACCTGTCCGAACGCGGTCCGCTCCCGGAGGATGAGGTCAGAACCCTCGGCTCACAGATTCTGCGAGGGCTTGGCGCGGCCCACGCGGTGGGCATCGTCCATCGCGACATGAAGCCCCATAACGTGTTGCTCTCGGCCGATGGGACGCCCAAAGTGGGAGACTTCGGGATAGCAAAGGCAACGGGCGAGCCGGGACTGACCTCGACGGGTGTTATGTTCGGGACTCCCTGCTACCTCGCCCCCGAGATCGCGTGTGGCGAGCCGGCCACGTTGCGCTCGGATCTCTACGCCGTGGGCGTCATGCTGTACGAGCTGCTCTCCGGCAGGCTGCCTTTCGAGCGCGACAGCATGCTCGGGGTCGTACACGCGCATGCGTTCGAGGAGCCATCGCCCCTGAGTGAGGCAGCGCCAGACGTCTCCCCGGGGATGCTCGCCGTCGTGCGCAAAGCCATGGAGAAGGACCCCGGGAAACGATTCGCGAGCGCTAGCGTGATGGCCGATGCCCTCACGGCAACCGGGGTGCAAGCATCCCCGCCGCCTCCTCGGCTCCGGCCCGTACCGGCGAGAGGGGCGCAAGGGCATGAGGGGCGCCCCGCCGGCGATAGCGCGCCCGAGGGGCGACGTCGGGTTCCGGTGATCCCTCTGCTCCTCCTCCTCGGACTTCTTGGGTTCCTGGTCGCCGCCGCCGCCCTCAGCAGAGGTGACAACGCGGGCCGCACGCCGGTGACGGCGATCGAGACGGCCACGCCCGAGCCACGCGCAGCGGGCCTTCCGACCAGTATGGCTGGAGTCATGGCACGCGGCGGTGCGACGGCGGTAAGGATGCCGGCGCGCGGACAGGCATCGGCAAAGGTGGTTGTTCCACCGACGAACGAGCCCCGTCCCACGGAGGAACCGATAATCGAGTCAGAGCCGGAGGTCACGGCGACCATCGCCAAGCCGGCGCGGTCCACCAGGATGCCCGAGCCCACCGCTACGCTGGCAACACCTCCATCCGTCGATGAACCTGATCCCACCGCGACCCGGCCGCCTGCGGCCACAGTCGTACCCGACGGCGCTCCAGATGAAGATTCAGCCGTCCTCTACGTCGCCTCGCCACAGGGGAACGGCTTGAATCTGCGGGAGCGGCCGAGCAGCACATCACCCCTTGTGGTCACGGTCCCGCCGGGCGAGCAGGTTCGATCTCTCGGGCCGGTTCGGCGCGGGGATGACGGGAGCCGGTGGCGCGACGTGACGTACGACGGCCGGACGGGATACCTGTCGGCGAGCCTGCTGCGCCCGACGCGCCGCGCCGCGTTGGAGAATAGTTACACCAG
>JACDAU010000371.1 GCA_013695265.1 Chloroflexia bacterium | reverse complement strand
GACACCACCGGTCTCGCCGCGTATGCCATGTTGGACAGTCGCTCTTGCACGTTCCGCATCCTCCTTCTTCGTCGCCCTGATCCCCTGAGCGTCCTACTGCACGCGCCGCGGCGCCCGTCGCGCGCCCGTGAGCGGCTCGACTTGCGCATCGACGCGCACCTCAGCGACGGAGCGACCGACCGTGTGCTCGACGGCGGCCTTGACCCGCTCTTGCAGCTCCTGCGTCAGCGCCGGGATGCTGGCGGCGGGATCGACGGCCACCCGGCAGAGCACGTGCAGCCCCTGGCCGCCTTCTTGGAGGCGTGAACGGACCTCGGTGACGCCGGCCACCTGACCCGCCGCCCGGTCGATCACCTTACGCACGCCACTGCGAGTCACCGTGACCAATCCCAGGCCGTCCTGTTTCAGCGTCATCCGCGGCTCCTCACGAGGCCCCGGTCGGAGCTCCAAGACAAGCAGCACCAGGCCGGCGAACACGAGCGCGAGGCAGATCCCGACCGCCCAGCTCCAGGAAACCGGATCGATCTGGGTGAACGGGACGAGCCGGTCGGCAAACCAGGGCACGGGCGCCAGGTCCACCGGCCGGGCCAGTCCGAGGGCGACGAGCAGGACGGCCACTGTGGCCACCAGCAGCGCCACGTCGAGCAGGATGACGAGGAGTCGATTGAAGACGTTCACCCACTAGTCCTCCTCACTAGTCTTCGCCACAGACAGGTCGTCGAAGGCAATGTCGATGCGCTGGATCGGTTCCGCGCCCAATCCGCTGACGGCATGGCGGACGGCGTCGCGCAACTGGCCGGCCAGCGCCGGCAGGACCAGGGCAGGAGTGTAGGCCGCCCGCAGATGCACCTCGACCGTGAGCGCGCCGGACAGCCGACGTACCACCACGCCCCGAACAGTCTCCCCCGGGCCGTACGTCGCTACCTCAGCGAACCGGCCCGGGCTCACGCCGGCGAAGCCAGACACGCTCTGGGCGGCGCCGACGACCGCTCGGGCGATACGTATCTCGCTGAGCGTCTCGCTGAGTGGCGGGCCGTCCTCGCCCGCTGGTGTTTCGGCCACGCCTACTGGACTCGCGGCTCGACCGGTTGGGGTGGCAGGGCTTCTTCTGGAAAGAACAGGTCGTCGACGGCGATGTTGACCTCGCGCACGGTCAGCCCCGTCATCGCCTGCACGCGGTTGATGATGTTCTGGCGTACCGCATCGGCCACCTGGTGGATGCTCACTCCGTAGTCCACGGTCATCTTCAAGTCGATCGCAGCCTCCCGTTCGCCGACCTCCACGCGGACCCCTTGCGCCCGTGGGTCGCCGCCCGTAACGCGTTGTGCCAAGCCGGCGATGGTGCCGCCAGCGCCTTGCGCCAGCAGTTCGTGTACCCCCGTAACCTCGCGCGCGGCGATACCGGCGATCTTGGCCACCACCACGTCCGCGATGGTCGTCCTCCCCTGTTCAGTGATCAGTTGCGTGGCCATCGCCGGCCGCGTCGTGTCTGCCGGGCGCGGCGGTGTGCCGGTTGACGTGCCTGACGATCCTGTGGTTTGCGACATGCGTCCGTACTCCTTGTCCTGCTGTGGTCCTGCTGTGTGCGGCGGAGAGTCCCTCACAGCTTAACGGATGGGCCGCCGCGTGTCTGTCGATGGTGGCCGACGGTTCACTACGGCAATTCTCGATCCACACGCGCGCACGTGCGTGGGTGGTCTCTCGGGCTCGGCGCTACGCGGCGCCGCGCGTCTGCACGCTGCCGGTGCGTTGCAGCGCCGCGACCGCCTGGGCGACGGCATCGACCAGGTCGTCCACGTCGAAGGGCTTGGCGATGAACTGCACCGCCTCATCTCGCGCCGCGGCCCGCGCCAGCGCCCCCTGAACCAGCGGCTGCCCTGGCTGCGCGGACATGAGGATGACCGGCGGCGCACGCCACTCCGGGGCGCGCCGGAGGTGTTCCAGGAGCTCGGGGCCGCTGATGCCCGGCAGGTTGACGTCCAGCACCAGGAGCTCCACCTCAATGTGCTTGAATACCTCGGCCGCCGCCGCGGCGTCATGTACGACAGTGGCGCCCCAGCCGGGCACACGGTTGAGCAGGTCGCGCAGCAGCCCGGCGACGGCGGCGTCGTCCTCCACCACCAAGATCGTGAGCGTGCGCCCGGCTCCCGGTAAATCTGGCGGATCAGGCAGGTTCGGGTGGTCCGCTGCCGACAACAAGGGTGCGGCGCGCCTGATGTTCCCGGTGCCGGACTCGTTCGCGGTTGGTGTCATGGTGTCTCCGCTGTCGAGGCGCCGCGGGAGCAAGTCATCCGTACCTGTGCAGCGGGCGCCCGATGCCCCTGCTGGTGAGCGCAGAATATGTGCCAGCAGGGCGACCCTCATAGCCGCGTCCCGGCGCTAGCGGGGCTCTGTCGCAGAGTTGGGACCCCCCCGGCGCGCCGGGGG
>JACDAU010000369.1 GCA_013695265.1 Chloroflexia bacterium | reverse complement strand
GGTTGCCGCCGGAGGAGCTTGGCCCGGCGGTGGACCGAACCCTTGCCGCGCGGTGGTATCGAAGAGCACGATGGCACAGTCCAGCGTCGCCGTTTCCTCCGAAACCCCGGCTTTGAGCGTGACGGCGTTCAACGCGTCGGAGAGCGCGAACGTAAGCCGGTTGCGCCCCGTCGAGCCGTACGCACAGCCGACGGGCGCGTTGGACGTGGCCTTCGACAACGCGCCCCCGCCCCAGGAGACGGAGAGTCCCTTGTTGTGCCCCGCGCCCGGGTGCCAGTATCCCGCGATATCCACGACCGGCTGCCGCCACGCGAGCGTATACACGGGTGGTGAAGCAGCTTCGTCTGCCTCGATAAGTATGCGCACGAGGTGAACGCCGTCCTCTGATTGCTCCGTCGAGAGTGAGCCGCGGAACGGCCCATCGCCGCCGGTGAGCGTCAGCTCGTACGCCTCCACGGTCAAGGTCGTTGCGTCAGTTGCCATTGCCTGACCTTTTGATTCCTGCGCGGCGTGTGGTTGCTCGTTGGCCTTTGCTCGTTTCCCCGTGCCCCCACTCATCGCTCATCACTCGTTGCTTGTCACGCATCGCCGCCGCCGGAGCACGCCGCGAATGGGCGCGGAGCAACACCAGCACGGTCCGCTGACTGGCGCATGAGCGGGTCCAACTGACCCGCAGTAGGTTCCGCTCAGCAGAACCACGACTCGGTCAGCCGCGGCGGCGCGGCGCCCGCGACGTACGACCGGGCAGTGGCGGCCCGGCCCAAAAGCGCGCACGCCCGCTCCTTGATCCGATAAAAGGTGTCCACCGGATGCTCACCCGAGCGCTCGCCAGCCTCCACGAGCGCCGCGACCTCTCGCTGGAGCCGGTCCATTCGCGCGTCGGGATGCTGCCACGCGTAGCTGTACGCGGCGGCATCCAGCGGCCCCAGCAACCCATCCCTCGCCAGGTCGGCCGCGAGCGCCGAGCCGGGAGGGACGAGCAGGCGGATGGTGTACTGCACCGGGTCTACCTGATCGAGCATCTGGTGTTCCTCGAAGAAGTCGAGTAGCTCCACATAACTCGCAAAGGTCTCCCACGGCGTAAACGGCAGCAGGGAAGGTCGGAGCGCGATGCCGGCGGCGCGGGTGATCTGGACGGCTTCCACAACATCCCGCCGGGCGTGCCCCTTGTCGAGACGCCGGAGCACCTCATCGCTCACGCTCTCCACGGCGGAGAGGACGAACTGACAGCCGAGCGACCGCAGCTCCGGGAAGAGGGCGCGCCGCTCCAGGATGTGCTCAATCTTGATCGTGGCGTCGAATGTCAGGTGGGGAAACTCATCGCGCATCGCCCGCAGGATCTTCAGCGCGTGGCCGGGGCCGTTCAGGAAGTCGGGATCACCGAACGTGATATGCCCCGCGCCCATCGCAACCTGCGCCCGGATGTCGGCAAGTACCACATCGGCCGGCACGACGAACAGACGGCCACCGTAGACCGGCGTGAGCGGGCAGTGCAGACAGGTATGCAGACAGCCGTGCGTTGCCTCCGCATAGCCGCCAAGCGTCAGGGCACCATCGTGTTCCAATCCAGCGTACGCCGCGAGCGGGGGCAGGGTGCTCCGGTCGGGCACGCGGAACGGGGTGCGCGCCCGCACGGCAGCGGCGGGGCGGTGCCGGGTCCCGACTCCCTCCACCCTGAGTGGCGCGCCCTCGTCTAGCGCACGCGCGAGCGCCAGGAGCGGCGCTTCGTACTCGCCGCCGATCACGGAGTCCGCCGGGTCGTCGAGCAGATAGTCGGCGTTGAGCGTAGCATACATGCCATAAAAACAGAGGTGCGCAGTGGGGTTCGCCGCGCGGACCCGTTCCGCGACCGCCACACCGAGACGCAGCGCCGTGTGCATCGGCACGGAGATCGCGACGAGCTGCGCGGCGGTGATGGCTTCGTCCGGCAGAGGCTGCACGGAGGTGTCGATAGCCGCAGGTGCGTACCCCGCGTGCCCGAGGAACGCCAGGGGCGACGCGAGGTTCAGCGGCTGGTGGCCCAGCTCGTAGCAGGAAAGGAGCAGGATCGCTCCGGGTTGCCTCACTTCTTCGCAGGCGCCGCCGGGGCTCCTTTACTGCCGGGCGGCGTGTAGCCCTCCGGCACCTGCGCGTCCTCACCGAAGAAGTACTCCTCCATCTGCTCACGAAGGAACGCCCGCGCCTCGGGATCGGCAAGCACGAGCTGATAGTGGTTAATGACGAGCTTCGACTGCTCCTCCCACATATTCCACGCATCAGCGGAGACGTTCTCGAAGATCCGCTGACCGAGGGCACCGCCGGAGGGGGCCGCTGCCAGGCCCGGAAGCCGCCGACCCAGCTTGACGCAATCGACCATCCGTACCGGCTCCATCCAGACCTCCCTTATCGTTGCCCACCTCGTGCAAGCAGTATCCCAGACGTGGCACGGTCCGTCAACACGATCCCCCGCAGCATCGTCCGCCGCCAAAGTGTCCTGTGCCCGGCAGTAGCCGGAGTAATCGAGGCGGCACTCGATCCGATCGACGCGTGATATTTGAACTGCCGCGATGAATCGGTAACCCTCACCACGGCTACCTCGCAGGCTCGAAATGAGATGGCAGAAAGGTAGGCCGCTCAGAGAGGATCGAGGCACGCAGGTCCGCCGGGCACCCCCAGCGCTGTGCGAGGCAGCCGCTACCGCAGTGAACAGAGGCATCATGGATCCCCGATCCCCCGCGCATGTGATGCTACGCCGCCTT
>JACDAU010000364.1 GCA_013695265.1 Chloroflexia bacterium | reverse complement strand
TGGAGCTTGCTGTCCTCGCGGCCCGATTGCTGCTTGCCCTGGTCTTCGCTGTCGCCGGAGGGGCCAAGCTCGCCGACCGTGCCGGATCGCGCCGGGCGGTCGCCGGATTCGGCGTGCCGGAACGGCTCGCGGGGCCACTGGGGCTGCTGCTGCCGATCGCGGAGCTGGCCGTCGCCATCGCGCTCGTCCCCAGGGCGATCGCGTGGTGGGGGGCGCTGGGCGCGCTCGTGCTGCTGCTCGTCTTTGTCGCGGCCATCGGGTACAACGTGGCACGCGGACGCCAGCCCGACTGCCACTGCTTCGGCCAGATCCACTCGGCCCCGGCCGGGCGGTCGACGCTCGTCCGCAACGGGATCCTCGCCGCGATCGCTGCGTTCATCGTGTCGCGCGGCATGGACAACCCGGGGCCGAGTGTCCTGAGCTGGCTGGTCAACCGCACAATTGGTGAGCAAGCCAGCCTCCTCGGCGGGTTGTTGGCGATTGGCCTGCTCGCCGGCATTGGCTGGGTGCTGGTCAACCTGCTCCGACAGAACGGCCGCCTGCTCCTTCGGGTCGAAGCGCTGGAGGCGCGGCTCGATGCAGCCGGCACCGAAGCCGCCCCCGCGGGCACCCCTGCCCCGGCTGCACCTGAGCCCGAGCCGGGACTGCCGATTGGCACTCCCGCGCCGAACTTCACCCTCTCGGGCCTCCACGGCGAGACACTCACGCTGGGCGCCCTGCGCGCGGCAGGCAAGCCGGTCATGCTGCTTTTCTCGGCGCCCAGCTGCGGCCCGTGCAACGCGCTCCTGCCGGAGATCGGCCGCTGGCAGCGCGAGCACGCCTCTGAGTTGATGGTCGTGCCCGTGAGCAGTGGCAGCGTGGAGGAGAACCGCGCGAAGAATGCAGAGCACGGAATCACGAACGTGCTTTTGCAGGAAGACAACGAAGTCGCCGATGCCTACCACTCGCCCGGTACCCCGAGCGCGGTGATTGTGTACGCCGGTGGCACCATCGGCAGTCCGATCGCAGCCGGGGCTGACGCGGTTCGGGCGCTGGTCGCGCGTACCGTGGGAACGCTATCAGCGGCACCGGAACCGGCACCATCTGCGCCTGTGGCGGTTCCCCCGCCCATCGTTGCCGCTCAGAACGGTAACGGTCACGCCGACCTGAACGACAGTGGCAACGCGGAGGCTCCGACTGCGTCACCGGCTCCGAAGATCGGTGATCCCGCGCCGACGGTCAGGCTCCCAAACCTGCAGGGCAAGAACGTCAACCTCGCGGGCTTCCGCGGCAAGAAGACGGTGGTGCTCTTCTGGAATCCCGGCTGCGGTTTCTGCTCCCAGATGCTCGGCGACCTGAAAGCATGGGAGGCGAATCCACCCGCAGATGCGCCCAAGCTGCTGGTCGTCTCGACCGGCGCGTTGGAGACCAACCGGGCAATGGGGCTGCACTCGTCGGTGGTTCTGGACCCCAACTTCGCCACCGGCACTGCCTTTGGCGCGAACGGCACGCCGATGGCGGTACTCGTCGACGAGCAAGGGAAGATCGCCTCTCAACTGGTTGCTGGCGACCAGGGAGTGCTGTCGCTCCTCGGCGTAGGGCCGCAGCCGGCGCAGACGACGGTCGCCCCGCCGGTTGTAGCCACCGTTGGAGAACCGGCGCCGGAGTTCCAGTTGCCCGACCTCTCGGGGAAGACGGTTGCCCTGAGTAACATGCGCGGCAGCAAGACGCTCCTGCTCTTCTGGAATCCGGGTTGCGGTTTCTGCGCACGGATGCTGGACGAGCTCAAAGCGTGGGAGGCCGACGCGCCGGCGGCTGCGCCGAAGGTGCTGGTCGTCTCAACGGGTACGGTGGAGTCGAACCAGGCGATGGGACTGCGCGCACCAGTTGTGCTCGATCAGGGCATGAGCGTTGGGAGCCGGTACGGTGCGAACGGCACGCCGATGGCAGTGCTCATAGACGAGGACGGCAACATCGCCTCGGAAGTCGCCGGCGGTGCCGTGGCCGTCATGGGATTGGTGAGCGGCCTGCAGGACCCGGCGAAGGCACCAAGCGCCTAAGCTCCCCCGACATTCGGGGTGCTGCCGCGTCTGGACCTTCGGCGATGCTTGAAGCCGGGCGGCTTCGGTCCCGCATGACCTGCCCACAGTTGTGTTGTTCGCGTTGTCCACCACGCCAGCGTCTCGACTGGTGGTCTCGCTACGCCGCAGATACTGAAGACCGTTTCTCGGGGTAGATACCACCGCACATCCTCACAGCTCGCGGGGCAGGCACGGAGACCTGCCTCTGCATGGCCGTACGCCCTTGTGAGCCCGTGTAATATAACTCTGTCATTCCGAGCCTGCGAGGAATCCGTGGTCGGGGTTACGGATCCCACACGGAGTTCAGGATGACATGCAGTAGTGTTCAACCGGATTGCGTGTCAGCCGCCACATCTCTCGCCGTATTTCCACATCCCAGCCCTCAATCCTCTGCCTCCTTTCCCCACCCAACGTCCCTCAGAGCGCAGCGCAGAATCCGTCGCCCGTGTAGGGGCAGGTCTCCGTGCCTGCCCGCGGGCCACAGCCTGTCCCTGCGATGCCCCTCCCACCAGCCTACGATCCCACCCGTCACGAAACTACCCGCGAACGCCCTCCCGCCAAAAATCGCCCCCCACCGGCGACAGCAATTTCCAAACTCGCCTCCGAAAGGCGCCCAACCGAACCATCTCAACTCCTATTAACATGTAGAGGGTGTTTTCCCAACCAGCCACTGAGCGTCGGGTGCGGTTTGACGCGGAGGCAGGGCGTTCCCTACCATGGGTGCGTATGAATACCGACTTGCCGTTGCGTGCCGAGTTGCACTGCCACACCTACCATTCCCACGATTGCCGGATGCGCCCCGAGCGCATGATCCGAAACTGTCAACAGCGGGGCATCAACGTGCTCGCCGTCACCGATCACAACGAGTTCAATGGCGCGCTGGAAGTGGCGGCTGCGGCGCCGGAGGGGTTCACCGTCATTCCCGCAGAGGAGATCATGACGAGCCAGGGCGAGATCATCGGCTACTTCCTGAGCCACCATATACCGCGCGGACTCTCCCCCGAGGAGACTGCACAGCGGATTCGCGCGCAGGGCGGCGTCGTGAACGTGCCGCACCCGTTCGACACCCTACGGAACGGACGGCTGACAACGCCCGCGCTCGACCGGCTGGTATCCCTCGGCCTCATTGACATGATCGAGGGCTTCAACGCCCGGATGACGCGTCCCGAAGACAACGACCACGCCCTCGCGTACGCCCGCGAGCACGACCTGCCCGTCACCGGCGGCTCCGACGCGCATTCGTACGGCGAGCTTGCCACCGCGTATACCGCGCTCCCTCGCTTCGATGGACCACGGGACTTCGTCCACGCCGTGCGCGAGGGGCTAATCGGCGGCGGGCTTAGCCCGTGGCCGGTGCATCTTGTCAGTACCTGGGCGAAGGTCGCCCGGAACGTGAGGCTCACGTGATACACGGCGGTGAGATCGTGCGCGTGCAGCCAGGCAGCATCGCGGAGGAATTGGGCCTTGCGCCGGGCGACATCCTGCGCACGGTGAACAAGCGGCCCCTGCGCGACGTGATCGACTATCGCTTCTACTCCGCGACCGACGCCGTCGAGCTGCTCGTGGAGCGGGGCGAGGACCACTTCTACTGCGAGGTGGAGAAAGAACCGGACGAGCCGCTCGGCGTCGAGTTCGGGCGCCCGACCTTCAACCCCATCCGCCAGTGCGCAAACGCCTGCCCGTTCTGCTTCGTGGATCAGAACCAGGAGGGCATGCGCGAGAGCCTGTACATCCGCGACGACGACTTTCGCTACAGCTTCCTGTTTGGAAATTTCGTAACCTTCACAAACCTGACCCCGATGGACTGGCACAGGCTCAAGGAGCAACGCCTCAGCCCGCTGTACGTGTCGGTACACGCGACGGACCTGGAGTTGCGGCGCAAGCTGCTCGGCTACCCCGCCGCACCGGACATCCTGGAGCAGCTCGCCCGACTGCGGGAGATCGGCATCCAGGTACACACACAGATCGTCGCCTGCCCTGGCCTCAACGATGGCGAGATGCTGGAGCAAACCCTCGACGACCTCGCCGACCTCTATCCCACCGTGCTGTCCGTCGCGGTCGTGCCCGTGGGACTCACGAAGTTCCGTGGTGGCAGCGTCCACGCAGGCGGACGGCACAATCGCATCATCGCCGCGCAGACTGCGACCCCCGTGCGCTCGTATACTCCCGAGGAGGCCCGCCGCGTGGTGCGGCAGGTGGAGGATCGGCGCACGAAGATGCGCCGCGAGCACGGCACGACCTTTGTGTTCGCCTCCGACGAGTTCTATCTGCTCGCTGGCCGCAAGGCGCCGGGCGCGGCCACCTACGAGGGCTTCCCACAGCTCGAGAACGGAATCGGTATGGTGCGGCACATGCTCGAAGGCTGGAAGCACGCCCGTCGGACCCTGCCCCCCCAGCTCGCGCACCCGCGCACCGTCATCATGCTCTGTGGCACGCTCGCCGCGCCGGTGCTCGAAACCGTCGCGCGGGAAATGGAGGGCACGTGCGCCGACCTGACCGTTCGGGTGCGGGCGGTCGAGAACTCGTTCTATGGCGCAGATACGAACGTCTCGGGACTCCTCGTCGGCGCCGACCTCCTCGCCGCCCTGCCAGGCACGGATGGCGCGGACCTGGTGCTCATCCCACGAGTCGCGCTCGACAACGACGGTCGACGGCTACTGGACGGCGTGACCCTCGACGACCTGCGCGCGCACTCCCCAGCGCCGCTGGAGCCTGCCGCAGACATGGAGGAGTCGGTGGACTTCATACGCCGCCTGGAGTCGGGCGCCCGGCTCGGACACTCGGTGCTCGATCCGCGCCTCGGTGGCTTCGAGTTCTCGCCCGTCTCCTCCTCGGACACCTCGGGCGAGGTGCTGACCTATTCGTAGCCGCACGCTCCCGACACG
>JACDAU010000354.1 GCA_013695265.1 Chloroflexia bacterium | reverse complement strand
GAGTCCAGCCGCGCACGAAGAAAGCTATACGCGTCCGCTAGAGGCATCTGCACCAAACTCGCCTTAACCGCGGCGACGGGTTCGCTCTCAGTCATTCTGATCCTCCATACGGCGCACCCAGCGCTCGGGCTCGCGAATCTCCTCCATACTCGGAAGGGCGCGCGGTCCGGTCCAGACGCGATTCATAAAGTCGATGTCTCGTCGCGCCACGACCTCATTCACAAACAGCTCGCCAAGTCGATATTGCTCCAGCTTCAGGTCAAGGCCGGTAAGTCGCGCAAAGAGGCGATCCGCCCTGCTCGACCGCCGGTGTCGCTGCTCGAACCGCTCCTTGATCTGCTCGAAGTTCGGGAGGATCTCTTTCCCCACGGTGTTCATGATATGGTTCGAGTATCCTTCGAGCAGGCTCATGATGCCCTGGATTTGCCGGAAGAGCTGGCGCTGCTCCGACGACATGAGCAATTCCACCCAACCCTCGCGCTGTTCGTCGCGGCGGAGGCGCTCGCGAAGCTTGCCGATAGCGCCCAGCGCGCGGAAACCGCGTATCTGCGCGTTCAAACCTTCGAAGTACCCTTCAAGCAGACTGTTGAAGTGCTCCCGCAGCCATGGGTTGCCCTCAAACTCATACGCGTGCGTGGTCTCGTGCAGCGCGATCCACATGCGAAGATCTTCGGCGGGCAATCCCAGTTGCTGCTCTATGCGTGCGATGTTCGGCTCCACAAAATACAAACTACCTGTGGTCACCGCCTCCTTGCCGAGGAGTGCGAGATCGTACTGCCCCAGTACTCTGCGGGCGAGGTAGCCAACGAGCACGCCGAGTTGTACGCTCAGCACCGCCCGGTTCGCCTCGCCTAAGAGTATGGAGGCGAGACTCGTATTGGAGCGCACTTGGCTTTGTATCTCCTCGATGCGGCCAAACAGGCGGCGAAAGCCTTCGAGGTTCGCGCGGATCCAGTCCTGCCGGTCGAAGACGTACACCGAGGAGAGAGGCTGATCCAAATGCATACTGGTGTAGCGGGCAATCACGGTGGTGCTCTCCGCCACCATCGCGCGGTACCGACGGTTCGCTTCCTGACGGTTCGCGACTTCGCCACCCGCCATACCACGAACCATCCCGATCGCCGTTTCCTCGACTCGCGGCCAGTCCACGAGCTTGGACGTGCCCTCGCGCCGTTCCGTCTTGGGCCTCGTCGCAACATACACAGCGCCGAGTGCAGCGCCGACGAGCAGTGCTTTCTCAATACTTTTCCGATTCTGAGCCACCGTTCGCCCCCAATCAAGTACCGCACGCGTACGCGCGGGCCGAAAAACAATTCTTTGCGTTATCCTAGCATACAATTTTGACCTGTACTAGGAGCGGATTAAGAGCACAGGGGGCCGCCGATGCCGAGGCGTTGGGATTCGAGAAAATCATTACGCTGTCATCGAGTGCTCCCCCCAGTAACCTCCGGATCCCTGTCAAGTGCAGATGGTGGGTAGCCTGCCCACAAGCTCGCAGTTCAGAAGTATCCTCACGCCCCGGCTCCGGCTCTCGCACCACCCGTTCAACCAACCTTTCGAGCAGATAGGTGTGCAATACTTGGAGCGTCGCGCCAAACAACTCAAGCTGGCGCCGCGGTCCACAGGGGTCGCCGTCAAAGCACTTTATCGAGTGCTTCTTGTCGATAATGAACGGCAAGACTTTAGCCAGCATAACGAGGGAAGTCACCGGCGTAGTACAAGGGGACACAAATGACAGCACGCCACATCCTGGCCGTCGATCAGGGCACGACCGGCACCACGGTACTCGTGCTCGACCACGATTGCGCGGTTCGCGGTCGAGCATATTCGGAGTTCCGTCAATCGTACCCACGCCCTGGGTGGGTCGAGCATGATGCGTCGGAAATCTGGGACGTGAGTCACCGGGGGATGGCGCGAGCGCTTGCCGACGCAGGGGTCCAAGCCTCGGACCTCGCCGCGGTCGGGATTACGAACCAGCGAGAGACGACGCTTTTGTGGGATCGGGCGAGTGGGGAGCCGGTGGCGCCCGCGATCGTGTGGCAGGACCGGCGCACTGCCTCGTTCACTGAGGAGCTACGCGAAGCCGGGCACGAGGACCTGGTGCGACGCAAGACGGGCCTCGTGCTTGATCCATACTTCTCCGGCACGAAGATCCGCTGGCTGCTGGAGCATACGGACGGCCTGCGCGAACGGGTAGAACGCGGAGAAATCGCCTTTGGGACGATGGACTCCTGGCTAATCTGGCAGCTCACCGGCGGCCGGTACCACGTAACGGACTACACGAACGCCTGCCGCACGCTGCTCTACAACATCCATGATCTCTGCTGGGATGAAGAACTCCTCGACCTCTTCGGCGTTCCCGCTGTCCTGCTGCCGGAGGTCCGGCCGTCTTCGCATGTTTTCGGTGAGACGAACCCCGAGGCGTTCTTCGGGCAGAGTGTGCCAATCGGCAGCGCAGCGGGCGACCAACATGCGGCACTGTTCGGGCAGGCCTGTTTCGAACGGGGTCTGGTGAAGAGCACGTACGGCACCGGCTCGTTCGTGCTGATGAACACCGGACGGGATGCGGTCCGCAGCGAGGCGGGACTCTTGACAACGATCGCGTGGGGCATCGGTGACGAGCCAGTTGAGTACGCCCTGGAGGGCGCGATCTTCGTCACCGGAGCAGCGGTGCAGTGGCTGCGCGACGGGCTGGGAATAATCGAGCAAGCGGCGGAGACCGAGGCGCTGGCCCGGTCCATCGAGGGCAATGACGGAGTTTACTTCGTGCCGGCCCTTGCGGGACTGGGTGCGCCGCACTGGGATCCTCACGCTCGTGGCGCGCTTCTGGGCCTGACACGTGGCACAACGCGCGCCCACCTCGCGCGCGCCACGCTGGAAAGCATCGCGTATCAGACGCGGGATATCGTGGAGGCGATGCAGCGGGATTCCGGGCTCACGCTTCCGGAGTTGCGGGCGGACGGTGGAGCAGTTGGAAACGCATTTCTAATGCAGTTCCAGGCTGACATGCTCGGCACGCCCGTAGAGGTCCCGCAGATTACCGAGACAACCGCTGTCGGCGCGGCGTTTATGGCGGGCCTTGCAATCGGCTTCTGGGTGAGCCGGGAGGAGCTACGCGAGCGATGGCAACTCGGCGCTCGCTACGAACCTCAGGCGGACGAGGAGCATCGCGAGCGCTTGCACGCGCGCTGGCTGCGTGCCGTGGAACATGCAAAGGGATGGGCTCTCGATTAGAGCGGGGTATCGCAACGAGAGCGCGATCAGGCGCACTGTCTCAGGATTGTCCGTCGACTTCGACGCTCCGGATACGTAGTACAAGAGGTTACGGCGCACTTGAAGGTGGACGAATGGCCAGTCGGATTCCTAAGCATATCGAGACCACGCAGTTCGATCTCGCGATCATTGGCGCGGGCATCAATGGCACCGGCATCGCACGAGACGCGGCGATGCGCGGCCTCCGGGTGTTGCTGGTCGAGAAGTCGGACATCGCCAGCGGCACCACGAGCTGGTCTACCCGGCTGATCCACGGCGGACTGCGCTACCTGGAGCACCGCGAGATCGGGCTGGTGCGCGAGAGCCTCCGCGAACGCGAGAAGCTGCTTTTCATCGCGCCCCATCTTGTCAAGCCGTTACCACTCGTCATTCCTGTCTATAAGGGCGACAAGCGCGGCAGGTCGCTGGTCAAACTCGGCATGGTCGCCTACGACGTGCTCTCGTTTGACAAGTCACTCGACGGCCACCGCATGCTCTCACGGCAGGACGCGCTGGAACTCGTGCCGGGGCTGAAGCCCGAAGGGCTGAAGGGTGCGGCCATATATTACGATGGGCAGGTGGAGTATGCCGAACGCCTTGCTGTAGAGAACGCACTCTCGGCGCGCAACCACGGAGCAAGGATACTGACACACACCCGCGTTGACCGGCTCGTGCGTGAAGAGGGCAGCGTACGGGGCATCGAGTTTTCAGACTTGCAAAGTGGCGGCTCCTACACGGCACGGGCTTCCGTCACCATCAATGTCGCGGGGCCGTGGGTCGACGAGATACTCGCCGGAGTGTCGTGGACCGGCGAGCGCATGATCGGCGGAACAAAGGGCAGTCACATCGTCGTCAACGATTTTCCCGGCGCGCCGAAAGACGCGTTGTACGTCGAGGCGCGCGAGGATCAGCGGCCATACTTCATCGTGCCGTGGAACAAGTTGTATCTGATCGGCACAACAGACGTGCGATACCAGGGAAGCCTGGACCGCGTGATGGCGGATGAATCCGAGATCGAGTATCTAATCGCTGAAACAAACCACATCATTCCCAAGGCGAACCTTAGCCGAGGCCAGGTGTTGTACACGTACTCCGGCATTCGGCCACTGCCATACCAGAAAGATGGCGTTGAAGGGGCCATCAGCCGCCGTCACTTCATCAAAGACCACGCGCCCGCGCTCGAAAACTTCTTTTCCGTCGTGGGTGGCAAGCTAACCACCTACCGCAACCTCTCCGAACAGGCGGTAGATGCTGTATACCGAAAGTTGCGCCGGACGGCGCCGCCCTCTCAAACGGGACGCGAGCCACTCCCAGGTGCGGCGGTCAGTTATGCAGCGCTCCTCGAACGGCTCCACGCCGAAGGCGGATTGACCCACCGCTCTGCAGATCATCTGGCGCGCGTGTATGGCAGCCGCGCGCTCGACGTCCTCGACCTCGCGGGCGATGACCCGACGCTGCGGGAGGTATTTAGCCCGGAGACGGGCGCGATCGGCGCGGAGGTACTCCTTGCGTTTGAACGTGAGATGGCGCAGACCCTCGCCGATGTGCTCCTGCGGCGCACAATGGTGGGAATCGGGCCAGCCGCCGGCGTCGGAGCCGACGTAGCAGCGGCCCGGATCGCGTGCGTCCACTTAGGCTGGGACGACCGCCGAGCGACGCGCGAGGTTGAGGAGTATCGCGAGTACATGACTCGGTTCCATCCGAGGGCACTGGCCGAGGACTAGCCCGCCACAGCGTTACCCCCGGACGCGTTCGTCACCCTCGCGGCGGGTGGCCCGGATTGTGTCGAGGTGTTCGAGTATCGCGAGCGCGTACTTGCGGCTCATGCCGAACCTGTCGCGGGCGTGCGCCACGGTGATCGAGCCCTCGGAATCTATGGTCCGAAGTATCTCCGACACCATCTCGCCATACGTCTCGGACGTGTAATACACGGAATCGTTGAGCTTTCGGAGCCGTCCGGTTTCGACCAGCGCAGCAAGCAGGTCCGGCGCGGCGCCAAGCTCGATCGGCGCCGGCGGGGTGAAGCGTCCCGCCGCGACAGCGAAAATAATGCGATCGGCCTCGGCCTTAAAAGGGCCATCAAGGTTGATTGAAAAGTCGGCCCGCCGGATCATGGAGCCGTGCTCGATGATCCGGCCTCGCTCACCCAGACCCTGAACCAACTGGGTGAACTCCCGGCTAATGAGGCGCAGCCTGCTCTTCAACTCCTCGCGCGGCATGCCGGGGCGGAGTGGATATGCCGCGTGATAGTCGGAAACGGCCTGAACGATTCTGCCGGACAGCGACTCCCACTGCGCGCGCGTACAGAACAGGGTGCTTGAATTCGGCGTCGAGTCCAGCAGCACTGTGACGACCGCGCCGGTCTCCACCAGCCCATCGAGCATATCGCTCGCGGTGCCTCCCGCCACTTTTCGCAGCGCCGCACGGTCCGCCGGACCCGACCGTGCGAGGGCCGCGAGCACCAGGTCTTCGGGTGTCCCTCGTTCCAGGGCCGTCATCGTATCGAGCGTTTCCTGAGTCTTGCGCCGATGTCGTTTCGGGTGAGCATCGAGCACCAGGCCACCCCCAATCGTGATGCTGGGAGAGGGCTGCCGCAGGATGAATCGGTCGCCGCGGATGAGCACAAGGCCATCGGTGACGCGGGCCTGCGCGTAGCAGGAGTCGCCGGGACTCAGCGCGTCGCGATCCAGGAGGCTCAGTGTGGCAACAGTCTCGGCGGCGCCGACGAACAGGTCCAGCCGCTGGCCATGCTCTAGCGTATGTGCGGCATCCGCCGTCAATCGAATCATTGCGTCGAACCGCCGAGTCGCTCGAAGCGTTCGCACGGGCAAGAGCACGTCACCGCGACGCACGGCCTGCACGGGCAACGCGGCAAGATTCACGGCAAGGCGGCGTCCGGGACCGGCATGCTCCACGTTCTGCTTGTGCGTCTGCAAGCCTCGCACCCGGCTGCGTACTCCGGCAGGCAGGATCTCCACCTCTTGACCGATGCGTAAAGGACCGTCCAGCAGGGTGCCAGTAACGACTGTCCCAAAGCCCTGCACGGAAAACGCCCTGTCGACCGGCAGCCGCGGAACTCCCGCCGCTGGATGATCCTCTGCACCCGCCAGTACACTTTCGAGCGCTTCCAGAAGCTCAGGCAGACCTTCCCCCGTGCGGGCGGAGACGGTAATCATCGGCGCGCTTCGCAACGAACTGGACTGCAGGCGCTCGCGCGTTTCTTCACGCATGAGTTCGAGCCACTCGTCGTCCACCGTGTCGCTCTTCGTTAGCGCTATCACCCCAAGAGAAACGTTGAGCAGGTCCAGAATCGCGAGGTGCTCCTCGGTCTGAGGCATCGCGCCTTCATCCGCCGCAATCACGAGGAGCGCGGCGTCTATGCCCCCCACACCGGCGAGCATGTTCTTGATGAACCGCTCGTGACCGGGCACGTCGACGACGGACACCTCTTTGCCAGAGGGCAGCGTGAGCCAGGCAAAGCCGAGTTCGATCGTCATTTCGCGCGCCTTCTCCTCGGCCAGGCGATCGGGATCGATCCCGGTCAGCGCCTTGACGAGTGTGCTTTTACCGTGATCTACGTGACCGGCGGTGCCTACAACAAACAGGTCAACACTCCTGAGGATCAAGGACTACGGACGGCACGTGGTGCTCATCCCATTTCGGTCGTTTCTGTGGCAGAGTGGCGGCACTCCCTGGTCTCTACGTATGTAGGCGGCCAAGGAGGAATGCACGAAGACTTGCACCCTGCTACGGTATATACGCCCTCGCTATTCAACACCAGAGTAACTACCGGCACGCGAAACGACCGGTCGGTTCTGGCAGCGCGGTGCGAGGCCCTTCTACACGACCTGTGGCACCTCCACCTCGCACCCTTCTGCGGCGGAGCGGCGGATCGCCTCCAGCATGCTCACGACCATCACGCCATCCTCCACCGGCACTGGAGAGTCGCCGCGGGTCGCAACGGCCTCCACCCACTGTGCGAATTCCTCTGTGTACGGATCGCGCTTGACCCGAACCACTGGCTCCACATCGGAAAGCACCCCGGCGGTTTCGGTGTATATCTTCAAGGGATTGAGCGACGCTCCACCCTTGTTGCCGTACAGGTCCACCGTAAGCTGCGTTTCTGGTCCATTTACGGCCCAGGCCACCGCCACCTCCAGCGTCGCGCCGTTCTCGAATCGGATGAAGGCGGTCATGAAGTCCTCGACATCGAAGATGCCGTCCGGCGGTCGGTCGGCAGTCGGCCAGCTACTGACATACTCGGTCTCGTACGGTGCGATCTCACGGCGCATCACCGCGCTCACCCGCACCGGCCGTGGTCTGCCGAGCAGGTACCACGCAAGATCAATCGCGTGGACGCCGATGTCCATCATTGCGCCGCCCCCGGAGAGCTTCGAATTCGTGAACCAGCCTGCTGGATTGCCCCGCCGCCGGAGCATCGCGGCTCGCGCGTAATACAGGTTCCCAAACGCACCGGCCTTTGCATAGCGTGCGAGCACCTCGCTGGACAGGCCGAAGCGGTTGGTCATTCCCACCATAAGCAGACGGCCAGACTCCTTGACAGCAGCGGCCACCTCCGCCGCTTCCTTGGTGGTTAACGTCATCGGCTTCTCCACGAGCACGTCCGCCCCACCCTGAAGCGCCTCCAGCACAATGGGCGCGTGGAAAGCGTTCGCGACACAGACGCTGATACAGGTGGCCCTGCCCTCCGAGAGCAACTCTGTCGTAGATGGGTAAACGGCAGGCACGCCGAATTCGTCCGCAAGTGCCTGTGCCCGCTCCTGGTTGATGTCCACGATGCCGACAACTTCCACCCGCGGATCCAGGAGATAGTTCGGCAGATGACAAAGTCGGGCAACCGCGCCAGCGCCCACGATGCCCACTCGGATCTTTTCTTCTTGCATTTCATGGTCTCCTTTCCCATCCCATCGGGAGCGTTTCGGATGGTTAGCGCAAGCGCGCGGCCACGCGCACGACGGAACGCCGGTTCCCAGTCTATTCGCGAGGGTCAGGCACCGTCGCCGAACATGCTCACGGGCCGACCAACACCGTTCCGAGTTGCCCGCAGCCAGACGTCGTGGGCGAGCACGATGTCCTCGCTCGCGACACCATGAGAATTGAAGAGGGTTACGTCGTCCGGCGCCCGACGTCCCTCCTGCCTGCCGCTTACGATGTCACCAAGCTCGATCAGCCACTCCCAGGAGAGCAGCCCGCGATCTATCAAGGGCAGCAGATCACCGCCCTCGAGCCGCGCAGAGGCAAGCGAGTCCACAACGACCAGCGACGCACGGTGAACAGTCGCGATGTCGATCTCGGCTTTGCTGGCAAAGTTCGAGCCGACAACGTTGAGGTGGGTACCGGGCCGCACTCGGTCACCTGGAAAGAGAGGCACCGTGGAGGATGTGGCCGTGGTGACGATCTCACACTCCAGCGGCTCGTCCGGCGACGAGGCGGGCACCACAGAAACGCTCAGTCGATCGGTCATTCGGGTACAAAAGGTGGCCACGTTCTCTGGCCGCCTGGCATACACCAACACACGGTCGAGCTTCCGCACGCCTGCCACTGCTTCCAACTGCGTTGCCGCCTGCGTTCCTGCGCCATAGAGACCGAGCGTGCTCGCCTCGGCGGGGGCCAGGTGCTTCGTCGCCACACCGCTTGCCGCCCCGGTCCGCAGTTCCCCCAGCCGTCCGGCCTCGATGATCGCCAGCAGCTCGGACGTTGAGGCACGAAAGAGGAGAATGACGAATCGCACGCCGCCCGGCCCGGTGGGATACGCCTTGAGTCCCATCACATCCCGCGCCGGAAGGGCTGCGGACATCACGTTCAGGGTGCCGGTGCCAGAGGCGACCCTGCGCCGAGGCTGGTTTGATGCCGTCTCGGAGGCAGTATATCCGAATACCTCCTCAATGAGGGTGAGGGCAGCTGACATGGTGATCAGGTTGTTCACGTCATTCTCGGAAATCAGAAGCGGCATCAAACCCTCCGGCTCATAACGGATGGCGGCTCGCCCACCACTCAACCTTGCCCTGCGCTGTCCGCTCCGCCTGCGCTGGGCTGAAGGCAGGGTACCCGATATACACAAACCCGAGCAGAGCATCCTCATCCGCGAGTCCGAAATGTCTCTTAACCGACGTGCTATACGCGGACGCACCCGTTCGCCATATCGCCGCGAGTCCCAACGCATGAGCCGCCAGCAACAGGTTTTGGATGGCAGCGGCACCGGCCTCAACGTTCTCAATTGAAAGCACCGCATCCGACGGGTCCTGCTCGATCCCTACGACGATGATGGCTGGCGCGCGAAGTGGCTTGATCCGCTCCCTTTCGAGCGC
>JACDAU010000346.1 GCA_013695265.1 Chloroflexia bacterium | reverse complement strand
GAACAGAGCGGCCCCGACCGCAACCTCCCCAAACCGCTCACCCTGGCGGTCTCCGTAATGGTACACACCAGGCAACACAACCGGATTCCGCGAGAAGGCCCCGATCCCGACAGCGCCGAGGCGTCCGTCCGCGCAAGCATCGCGGGTTGCGTATTCAGCACCGACCGCCTGCTATACTCGGGCTATATGAGAGACCTCGCCACCGACCCCAGTGAGCACGATCAAACGGACCTGACCGGTCCGCTGCAGCGGCTTTTTGGATTCCCCGCGTTTCGCGCCGGCCAGGAGGCAATCGTCCGCCGCGCGGTGGAGGGGCGCGACACGCTCGCGCTGATGCCGACCGGCGCGGGCAAGAGCCTGTGCTACCAGCTCGCCGCGATGCTGCGCCCCACGCCGACGCTTGTGATCTCCCCGCTGATCGCGCTCATGAAGGACCAGGTGGAGAACCTGCCGCCCGAGGTGGCCCAGCAGGCATCGTTGATCAACTCCTCGCTCGATCCGGGCGAGGCGTCGCGGCGGCTGCAGGGGCTCGCCGCGGGGGAGTACAAGCTGCTCTACGCTGCCCCCGAGCGGCTTCGGCAGCGGCAGTTTGTCGCCGCGCTGCGCTCCGTGGGGCTCGGGCTGGTCGTGATCGACGAGGTGCATTGCGTGAGCATGTGGGGACACGACTTCCGGCCAGACTACATGTTCATCCGCCGCGCGCTCTCGGAACTCGGCGACCCGGTGGTCCTGGGCCTGACCGCGACCGCAACCCGCACGACGGAGCAGGACATCTCGCGCTCCCTAGGGCGAGAGCTGGAGGTCGTGCGCGCGAGCGTCGTTCGACCAAACCTGCGCTACGAGGTGGAGCAGGTCGAGAACGAGGAGGCGCGGCTGCGCAGCGCGCTCGCCCACGCCAAGGCGCGCACCGGCTCCGGCATCATCTACGCCCGCTCCCGCGAGAAGTGCGAGCAGGTCGCCCGCACGCTGGACCAGAAGGGCGTGCGCGCGCTGCACTACCACGCGGGCCTCGAATCGTCGGAGCGCTCGCGCGTTCAGGAGGCGTTCCTTCAGGGGCGCGTCCAGGTGATCGTCGCCACGACCGCGTTCGGCATGGGCATCGATAAGAGCAACATCCGCTGGGTGCTGCTGTACAACTTCCCGAACTCTCTCGAATCGTACGTCCAGATGGTGGGACGCGCCGGGCGCGACGGCGAGCAGAGCACGTGCATCCTGCTCGCGAGCCACGCGGACGAGCGGAACCTCCGCCGCTTCGCCCGGCAGGACATCCCCGCCGTGGACGACCTGCGCAACGTCTACCGGACACTGCGCCGGCACGCGGAGGATGGCCGCGCGGAAGCGACAGCGGAACAGGTGGCCAGTGACGCGGGCCTCGGGGACGGCAGCCAGCCCCGCGTGCTTGTCGGGATGCTGGAGCGTACGGGACTCCTGCGCCGGGAGTATGATGCCGGGCGGGCGATGACCGTGCGCCTCACGCTGCCGCCGCCCGCAGACGCCGCCGGACGCATCGAGCAACTGTTGGCCGCATACGACCAGCAGGCCACGACGCGCGCGGAGCGGATGATCGGGTACGCGGAAACCCGCACCTGCCGGCATCAGCAGGTGGCTCAGTTCTTCGGCGAGGCGGTGCGCGTGCCATGTGGCATGTGCGACGTGTGCGCCCCTGGCGCCAGCGAGGTCACGACGGTTACCGCGCCGGTCCGGGCGCTGCCTGCGGACATCGCGCGTACGATCGTGGACACCGTCGAGAGCCTTTCCTGGCCCGTCGGGCTGAAGGGCCTGACACTCGCGCTCAAGGGGTCTGTTGCCGCGCCCCGCTCCGCCCAGCGCAATCCCGCGTTTGGCGCGCTTGAGGCGGCAAAGGAGGGGGTTATCAAGCGTTGGATCGAGCGACTGGTCGATGGCGGGCACCTCGTGTTCTTCGAGAGCGAGGATGGCTTCCGGTTGCTGCGCACCGGTGAAACCAGCGGCCTGCCCACGCTCCATGCCGTGGCGCCATCCACGTCGAAGAGTAGGCAACGCGGCGGGACGAGCTCCGGTGCAGGAGGCGATCTTTCGGGCGCGAACGCGGAGCTGTTCGAGCGGTTGCGGGCCTGGAGGCTGGAGCGCGCTCGCGAGATGCAGAAGCCGCCGTACGTGATCGTCCAGGATCAGGCGCTGCGAGAGATCGCAGCGGTCCGCCCCACGGATAGGCGGGCGTTGCTCGACGTGAACGGCATCGGACCGTCCAAGATCGAACAGTACGGTGAAGAGATCCTCGCACTCGTGCGCGACGGCAGCTGATCCCGGCGGTGTTTGTGTGCTCAACGATATCCGATCGGGTACCTGTGACGGGCCGGTAGCCACAGATTGCAGTGTGGCGTGGCTGAGATCGCGACCCGTCCCGTCGTTGCTTCATACGGTTTGCAAGTAAACGACCGCGCTTTATCGTGGGCAGAGGAACGACCTGCCATCTCCCCGCGCCCCCGAAGCGAGAAGGCAGTTAGCCAAACTGCGTATCACCGCCCACGAGGGTGTGGCTCGCAATGTGCTCTTGGGTTATCTTGCGACAACGGGACATCGGACTCCGATTGAGGAGTACGCAGGACACGATGCCTCGGGATACGCCCCACCACGACGGTATGCCCTTGCGTTATTTACAGAGACACTATTACTTCCCGTGGAGTGCGCCGTGTTGGAAAAAGCTGGCACCGACGTTCAGCCAGAGATAGCCGTGGACCCTCAGGACGCCGAGCCGACACCAGTTGGCCCGCCGGTCATCGACGCCAGGGGGCTGGAGAAGGGCTTCGACGATCACATTGTGCTGCGAAACCTTACACTATATGTGCAGCAGGGCGAGATCTACGGATTAATCGGGCCGAGCGGATCGGGGAAATCCACCGCAATCCATCTCATGTGCGGCCACCTGAGTCCCGATAACGGCACCGTGGAAGTGCTGGGCCGAGATCCTGCGCGATTCGACGCGAAGATCAAGCGTCGAATCGGCTATATGCCGCAGGGCCTTATCCTAAACCCCGACCTGACTGTACAGCAGAACGTGCGCTTCGCGGCGGGGCTATATGGCGTGTGGCCGTGGCAGAGGCGGCGCCGAGTGCGGCGGGTCCTCGAGTTAACGGAGCTGTGGCCGGTGCGGAAAAGGGCCACCAGATCGCTCTCCGGAGGGATGCAGCGCAGGCTCGCCCTCGCCGCCGCGCTCGTCCACGAGCCGTACCTGCTGTTCGCGGATGAGCCGAGCGCAAACCTCGACCCGATCCTGCGCGCGAAGCTATGGGAGCACTTTCACGATATGAGCGACCATGGCCGGGCACTGCTGATCACCACACAGTACATAGATGAGGCCGAGAACTGCGACCGCGTGGGACTGATGCACGAGGGCGCGCTCATCGCGGAGGGCAGGCCGGAGGAGTTGCGGCGGCAAGCGTTCGGCGGGGATATCGTGGACATCGTGGTGGAGCGGCAGGCGCTGGACCATGCACGGACGGTCTCCTCCGTGGAGGGCGTAGTCGAGGCCGAGATGCCGCACGACGAGTCCGTTCGCGTCACGGTCGAGAACGCGCAGGTTGCTATCCCAATGCTCATCGAAGAGCTCGAGGAATCGGGCGCGACGGTGCGCTCCGTGTCCCAGTACCAGCCGACGTTCGATGAGGTCTTCATCCGTCTGATCGAGCAGCACGGCGGCGAGCACCTCGCCTCCGGCCAGTTCCGGTCGAACCAGTCGGGGGGTCGCTAAGCGTATGCGTCCGTTCATACAAATGCTGGCCGTGATGGTCAAGGAGTTGACGGAGCTGCTGCGGCGGCCGCTGCTGGTGCTTACTCTGGTGCTCGGCCCGCTCCTCGTCATGATCCTGTTCGGTAT
This sequence comes from Chloroflexia bacterium, assembly GCA_013695265.1. Taxonomy (GTDB): domain Bacteria; phylum Chloroflexota; class Chloroflexia; order Thermobaculales; family Thermobaculaceae; genus JACDAU01. The sequence goes on along the minus strand of JACDAU010000346.1, from coordinate 2,295 downwards.
CGGCTCGGAGGCGACGTTTGCCCCCCCACGAACGCTGGTGGTACTCCCCACCGGCGAGGATAAGCCACCCTTGTTGCAGGAGTACGAGCGCCAGATCGCGACGTCTGTGCGGATCGCGGGATACACCAACGATGAGGCGGGCGCCCGCGAACAACTGCGCCTCAATAATATCGATGCTGTGATGATCGTACCGCCAACGCCGGAGGAGACTTTAGGGCGCGGAGAACAGGTGAAAATCCAGGTGCTCTATAACGAGATTGACCCATTGCAGCGCGCGCTGGTTCCCCAATATATGGATGCGATGGCGACGGCGGTCAACCGCGAGATATTCCTGCGCAATACGAAGGCGCAGCAGGGCGGCATTGGCAACGCCACGCGCGAGATAGACGGCGCACTTCAGATGATGGACACCGCCATCGAAGCCGCTGAGGCGGGAAACCGCGAGGGAGCGCTAGACCAGCTCGACCAGGCACGCGCGGCGAACGACCGGCTGGATGCGTACTTGGAAGGACTGGGTCCAGAGGCGAAGACGCTGGATCCCCTCCTCGACCGGACGCGCGAGCGCCTGCAGGAGGGCAGGGATCGACTGGACCAGGGCGAGAGCATCCTCGCGACGCCCGATCCGCGCCCGGCCAGTGAACGCTTCGGCCTTGTTCAGGCACGGAACGATTTACAGGCGTTGCGGGATTCTCTGGCCCAGGTTGCGGCGGTACGCCCCGAAGCACTCCTCTCCCCCATCGTCGTGGATGCCCGCTATGTCGCAGCGCTGGAGCCAGACCTCATCACGTACTTCGCCCCCGCTATGCTTGCACTGCTCATACAGCACACGGCAGTGAGCCTCGGCGCGCTAGGGATGGTCCGCGAGCGGCTGGTGAACACCTTCGAGCTCTACGCCGTCGCGCCAATATCCAACCTGCAATTGCTGATTGGCAAGTATCTAGCCTACATCATCTTCAACGCGGTGGTGATGGGCGCGCTGCTCGGGATCCTGCTCGGGCCGTTCGGGGTGCCGATATTCGGAGACCCGTGGCGCGTGGCCCTGACCCTGACCCTGCTGACGCTGACGTCGATCGGCATCGGGTTTCTGATCTCGCTGCTCGTATCCTCCGAACGCACGGCGGTGCAGTTCGCAATGCTCTCCCTGTTGGGCATCGTGTTCTTCAGCGGTTTCGCACTACCGATCGAGTCCTTAAGACAGCCAGCCCTGACCGTATCGTACGCCCTGCCAGCGACCTATGGCTCCCAATTACTACAGGACATAATGCTGCGCGGCTTGCCCGGTAGAGATCTGTTCGTCTGGGTGCTTGGGATCCTCTCGGTTGTGCTCTTCGCAGTCTGCTGGCTCCTCCTCCGGTGGCGTACTCGCCCCAACTAACGCTGACCCCACCGAATCATAAACATTCGTTTACACTTCGTAGACCTCGCTGCCGGTGTGTAGTACAGTGCGAATGTCCCAAGCGGGCTGGTTGAACCAGCGGACGGGCAAGGCGAACAGGGCGGCGGAGGCGCAAGCCGAAGCAGGCCGGGGATGCCGGACCGGAAGCGAGTTCAACGGGTCGCTTGGGGCTTTTCTTTGCCCAATCGCCGGGGGATCGCACCACAGATGGCCCGATACTCCTGGGTTTTGGCGCGGCACCGGGCGGCTGCGAGGGCCACCCCACGACCCTGAGCAGCCAGGGCTGTCGCGCCCGTCGCGACCATTCGGGCGCATCTCTGGGGACCCACCACGGGTGCTCCAGAGTGGCGTCCCGGTATCTTGGCACACGGGGCAGGCACGGAGACTTGCATCGTAAAACAGGCGCGCCACCGCGCAGCATCCCTGACACCTGCTACCTACAACGACGAGCAGAGCGATCAATCCGCCACGCCGCTCGTAGGGGAGACCCACCGGATCGCCCGGTATCGGGCAAGCTCGCAACCCGCCACCACGCCCTTGCCGTGGGGTTCAATGCCCACGACCACGGCTGTAACGCCTTCGTCCCCGCGAAGGGGTTTTCGGCAGGCAAAATATAAACGTTTGTTAACAACTTGTAGACCGACGGAGCAGGCTGTGATAATCTCTGATTGTCCCAAGCGGTTCGGATGGGCCAGCGGGCATCGAAGGTTGACCGGGCAGCGGCGGCGTTAAACCCGCAGCAAGCCAGTAGGACGCGACGCAGCGCAGTTTGTACGGGTCGCTCGGGACTTTTCTTTGCCCTCCGATCTCCCGCACGTCCCGTTTTGGATCAAACCACGCGGACACCGGGAACGTCCGGCGATTGCAGTGCTTCCCCGAATCCGTGACGCGAGGGAAAC
>JACDAU010000319.1 GCA_013695265.1 Chloroflexia bacterium | reverse complement strand
GATCCACGCAAGCTCCGTGTGATTGTGCACGTGCGACTGCACGAAGATGCGGGAGACCTTCGGTTCGATACCGGCGGCGATATACAGCGCCGCCACTTCCCGTGTCTTCTCGTGCAGGCGCGCGGGATCCTGGGGCGTCGTGATCGCGTGCAAGTCCACGATGCAGAAGTACGACTCGTGCTCGTGCTGCATCTGCGTCCAGTTGCGGAGCGCGCCGAGGTAGTTCCCGATGTGCAGATCCCCCGTGGGCATGATGCCCGAGAGCACCCGCGACCCTATCCCGGCGTCCCCGATCTGGGTGGGGCGCGCCTGCACCCTTGTGTTCGTCATTGCTGTGCCTCCTGGCTGCTGCCCGCGAACGCTTCCAGCTTCGCCGCAGCGGCGCCGTCATCGAGTGCCTGGCGCGCCACCTCAATGCCTTCCCGCATGTCGTCCGCAAGGTCTGCGGCGACGAGGGCGGCGGCTGCGTTGAGGAGCACGACATCCCGTGTCGGCCCGTGCTCACCAGCGAGCACGGCGCGCGTAATGCAGGCGTTCGTCCGACGGTCTCCGCCGCGGATCGACTCCAACGGCGCACGCGCCAGGCCGAACTCCTCCGGGGTGATCTCGTAGCGCCGGACCGCGTTGTCCTGCAACTCGTAAACCTGCGACGGGCCGTTGAGCGTGATCTCGTCCAGGCCGTCCTCGCCATGGACGACGAGCGCGTGCCTGCTGCCCAGTTCCCGCAGCACCTCGGCCATCTTCTCTGCAATTCGGCCATCCGCGACACCGAGCACCTGGTACCGGGCGTGCGCGGGGTTCGTCAGCGGGCCGAGGATGTTGAACACGGTGCGGACGCGCAGTTCCCGGCGCGGCCCAGCGGCGTGCTTCATCGCGGGGTGGAACGCCGGGGCGAACATGAACCCCATACCCGTTTCCCGAATCGTCTGCTCCACCCCCGCCGGACCGAGCCCTACCGCGACGCCTAACTCTTCGAGCACATCTGCGGAGCCGCAACGGCTGCTCATGGCGCGGTTGCCGTGCTTCGCGACGCATGCTCCGGCGGCGGCAACGACGAACGCAGCGGTCGTGCTGATGTTAAACGTCTCCGCGCCATCGCCGCCCGTGCCGCAGGTGTCGAGCACGACATCGCCGGCCCGGACGCGGAGCGCGTGGTCGCGCATCACGGAGGCGAAGCCGGCCATCTCATCAACCGTTTCGCCCTTGAGATGCAGTCCCATCATCAGTGCGCCGAACTGCGCGCCCGTAACCTCCCCGGTCATGATGAGTTGCATGGTATCCACCGCCTCGTCGCGCGTGAGGTCGCGCCCGGCGGCCACCTTCGCGAGTGCCCCGACAATCGTGGTGAGCTCTGTCGTGTGCGTCGTCGCCATCTTATGCCACCCCCGCTTCCACCGCCGCGCTACTGGTCAGGAAGTTTGCCAGCAACGGCGCGCCATACTCCGTCAGAATACTCTCGGGATGGAACTGCACACCCTCGACCGGATGCTCCCGGTGCCTGAGGCCCATCACCAAACCCGTGGACGTTTGCGCAGTTATGTCCAGCTCGTCGGGCACCGTGTCGCGCTCGACGACGAGCGAGTGGTAGCGCACCGCGTCGAACGGAGACGGCAGTCCGCCGAAGACCCCTTTGCCTGCGTGGTACACCATGCTCGACTTACCGTGGAGCAGCTCGCCCGCGCGGCCTACCCGTCCGCCGTATACCTCCCCGATGCACTGCAACCCCAGACAGACGCCGAGAATCGGGATGCGCGGACCGAACTCGCGGATCACCTCGCGAGAGACGCCGGCGTCGTCCGGCGTGCCGGGACCGGGTGCGATCACGATGCGCTCTGGTTCGAGCGCTTCGATCTCGGCAACCGTGATCGCGTCGTTGCGGACGACCTCTACGTGTTCGCCTAGTTCCGAGAGCAGTTGGTACAGGTTGTATGTAAAGCTGTCGTAATTATCGATCAACAGCAGCATGCTGGCTCCTTTCTTCGGCAAAACGCTCCGCCACATCAAGCGCCCGCAGCAGCGCGCCTGCCTTATTCAAAGTTTCCTCGTACTCCGCTTCCGGCTCGCTGTCGGCGACGATCCCCGCGCCCGCCTGCACATGTGCCGTGCCATCCTTGAGCAGGATCGTACGGATGGTGATACACGTATCGAGGTTACCGTCGTGACTGAAGTAACCGACCGCGCCTGCGTATGGCCCGCGCCGATCCGGCTCCAGTTCTGCAAGTATCTGCATGGCGCGGATCTTCGGCGCGCCCGTCACGGTGCCCGCCGGGAAGCAGGCGCGCAGGGCGTCGACCGGCCGCAGGTCGTTGCGAAGTTGCCCGGTCACGTGAGAAACGAGGTGCATCACGTGCGAGTAGCGCTCCACATCGAGCAACTGCGTCACCTTCACCGTGCCCGCCTGTGCGACCCGGCCCACGTCGTTGCGCCCGAGGTCCACGAGCATCACGTGCTCCGCGCGTTCCTTCGGATCATCGCGCAGCTCGGTTTCCATCGCCTGGTCCTCCGTGTCGGTGCTTCCGCGCCGACGGGTGCCCGCGATCGGATGATAGTCGATGGAGCGATCCTGCACCTGCACAAGCAACTCCGGGCTTGCGCCGACGACCGCAATTTCCCCAAGCTGCAAAAAATACATGTACGGCGAGGGGTTCACGGTGCGCAGCGCGCGGTAGAGGTCGAGCGG
>JACDAU010000306.1 GCA_013695265.1 Chloroflexia bacterium | reverse complement strand
CACGTTTTTCAGCCGGGCCGTCTCTACGATCTCGTCCATTGCGCAAGGAGTACCGCGCATGTGAACCGGGATAACCGCCTTCGTGTAGTTCGTGATCTTTGCCGCGAAATCCCGAGGATCCAAAGTTAGTGACTCGTCTACCTCCGCAATCACGGGTACCGCGCCCATCGCAACGACCGCAGCAGCGGTCGAGATCCACGTGTAGGCCGGTACGATCACCTCGTCTCCGGGACCGACCCTCAGCCCCGCGAGCGCCGCGGTGAGGGCGGTAGTGCCGGAGGCGACGCCGAGCGCGTGCTTCGTTCCCATTTGCCGCGCGAACGCTGCCTCCAGTTCCGCCACCTTTGATGGACCGTCCTCGGGACCGTAATATCGGAAGAGCCGCTTCGTGCGTAACACCTCCAAAACCGCCGCCTCCTCCGCCTCGTCGATCCGCATGCCGCCGGGATACATCTGCGGCAGGGGATCAGTGACGGCAGCGGATCCACCGTCAATAGCCAACTTCCTGGTCTGCGCAGTCGTAGACATAGGTTTCCCCTTTTCGTCAATTCGGATCGTCGGCTTATGGTCGCCGACCGCCGCCCGAAACGGTTTGGAAGGTCCGGCCATGAGGGCGTTTTGCGCTCTCTTCACCGGCCTCTTCGCCCCAGGAGTAGACGGCTCATCGGCCGCCTACTCCTGAGACTCGGCCTTGAGTTGCTGCAAGGTTTCGTTCGTCTGCTTCTCCATGCCCGGTAGGAGTTCGCTTGCCTTAGCGTTACGATTGCTGGAGAAGGACTCCAGGTTATTGGTCCAAACCTGGCCCAGCTCATCTGCCCCGACCATCACTGCCTTGGATCCCGTCCGGCCATGGGTGAAGGCTCCTTCGAACACCGTCTTCATGTCCTCCGCCTTCATGCACTTCTCGAACTGCTTGTAGTACGTCTCGAGGAGCTTTGGCTGGGTCGGCGGTGTGCCGGTCACCTCCGAGTAGGCGGTGGCCTGTTCCTCCGAGACCAGGAACTTGATGAAGGTCCACGCCAGATCTTGATCTTCTTTGTTCATACCGGATGTCATCACCCAGGGGTCCGTGAACGTCATCGCTCGCACTTTTGCGTCGGGAGTGCCATGTGGTAACGGGGCGGCACCCCAACAGAAGCCGTTCGGATCGGTAATGAGATCCTTGTATACCCAGTGCCCCCATCCGCCCTGGAACTCCATCGCTACCTTGCCGGAGGCAAACACGCCGCCCAACTGGTCAAGCGCGCTCACCGTAGCCGGATTGGGTGCGACTTTGTCCTTGTGTACCGCGTCGTGGAACGCCTGGTATGCCTGTGTGGACTGTTCATTCGTCAAGTCTACCCCTTCCGCAAACCCGGCTTGGTATGCGCCCTTGGGCCAGATGTCGTGTCCCCACATCATCGGCGGCCCCTCGATGTTTCCGTTGACAACGGAAACGGAGGCACCGAACTGCGCCCTGTTGATGTTGCCAGTGCTCTTCGTCAGCTTCTTCGCAATGTCGATGAACTTGTCCCACGTCCAGCTCTTGTCGTCCCAGTCGACCGGCGGATATGGTATCCCCGCTTCATCGAAGAGTTCCTGGTTGTAGTAGATGTAAGAGCCGGTCGCGAGCAGCGGCAGCCCCCACGTCTTGCCTTCGCTCTGGTAAGTCTTAAGTGCATCGGGCACGAAAATGCTCGTGTCGAACTTGTCGCGGTCAATGAACGGCGTGAGATCCTCCAGGAGGCCATTCACACGATCACTCGCAAAGCCGTTGCCGCCCCAGTTTGGAGACCATACGTGCAACGGCTGTCCGGACGTGATCATCGCCTGTCGCTTCACAGCGATGTCATCCTGGTTGATGCTCAGGATCTGTAGACAGATATCTGGCTGCGCTTTCTGGAAGGCTGGGCGCACGATTCTGGTCTCCCAGTCGTTTTCCACCGGACTGTTGCGTACCATCCAGACCAGTTGCTTTTGACCGTCCTGACACTCCACGGCTGCGACACCCGTCGGCTTTACCTCGATCTTTGCGGTTGCCGCGATGATCGGGGTTGGCACGCTGGTCGGCCCGGTCGCAGCGCCCGCTGCCACCGTCGGGTCGCTTCCCGTATCGGGCACAGTTGTCGCTGATTCTCCGCCGCCCCCACCACAGGCGGAGACAAAAGTGATCACGAAGATACACGCGATGACCAGTAAGAAACGCCCGGTGCTTCGTCTTTCCTGGGACATGGTTGCCTCCTTGGAGCCTGTATCGCCTTCATCCCGCCACCGCGATCCCGCGCCTTAAAGCCTGCTGCGGCAGCAAACGGTCAACATCCGAAGGCGAGAGCTGATCGCGGGGTATTGATGCCGAGTAGTATACTTCAATCCGGCACGAAGGGAAGGTTCACATCTGAACTCGTATCGGTGCCCGAGCTGGCAGTGGTGTAGCACCAGGATACTGTCCACAACTCGGTGGGATCATGCGGTTCGTGCGAGGTTATGTCGCGCCCTGTGTCGGCTCGCCTTCTATGCTGAGGGTCCGCATGTGCGGGAAGAGGATAACATCGCGGATCGAGGGGCTATTGGTCAGCACCATGACGAGGCGGTCAATGCCGATGCCAAGCCCGCCTGTTGGTGGCATGCCGTACATCAGGGCGTTCACGAAGTCCTCGTCATACGGGTTCGTCTCGTTGTTGCCAGCCTCGCGGTCCGCTGCCTGCTCTCGGAAGCGTGCGTCCTGGTCTACCGGGTCGTTCAACTCCGTGAACGCATTGCCGACCTCGATGCCACCGATGAAGAACTCGAATCGCTCGGTGAGGCCGGGTTCCTCCGTTTTGCGTTTCGCGAACGGCGATAACTCCACCGGGTAATCAGTGAGAAAGGTCGGCTGTATAAGTGCTGGTTCGGTATTGTCCAGCAACTCGTCGATGAGTTGTGCTCGGGTCGCACCAGGCCGTGCCTCGATACCGGCCGCAAGCACAGCCGCAGCTAGCGATCCAGAGTCAGCGTGGCGTGCGTAATCAACCCCGGTTACCCGCTGGATAGCCTCTCGAAGCGGCTGCCGCGTCCAGGGAGGGGCAAGGTCGATGTCGTGGCCGCGAAAGCTCGTTTGCGTCGAGCCGTTCACCTCGTGCGCGAGCGTGGCAACCATGTCCTCGACGAGGGTCATGATGTCGTGATAGTCCGCGTAACTCTGGTACAGCTCCATCTGCGTGAATTCCGGGCTGTGCTTCGTGCTCGTGCCTTCATTGCGGAAATCCTTGCCGATCTCATACACGCGCTCGATCCCACCGACAAGGAGCCGCTTGAGGTACAGTTCCGTCGCTATACGCAAGTACAGCGTTTGATCCAGCGCACTGTGGTGGGTCGTGAACGCCTTTGCCGCGCCACCGCCGTAGATCGGTTGCAGGATCGGCGTCTCCACCTCAACAAAACCGCGCCCGTCAAGATACCGGCGCATCGCGGACACAATTTCGGCGCGGCGCAGGAATACGCCCCGAACCTCCGGATTGACCAGGAGGTCGACGTAGCGCTGCCGGTAGCGGGTCTCGACATCTTGCAGACCGTGCCACTTGTCGGGAGGCGGATTCAATGCCTTTGTCAGCAGGCGCAATGCAGCAACATCCAGCGATGGTTCACCAGTTCGCGTCCGCATGGGCGTGCCTGCGACCTCCACGATGTCGCCGATGTCCAGGTCGGCTTTCAGAAAATCAAGACCCTCCGCCCCCAACGTGTTGAGGCGGCAGAGGAGCTGGATCTTGCCCGATCCATCAACGAGATCCACGAAAACCGTCTTCCCCATGTTTCGCGGCGGTCCCAATCGGCCGGCCAGCAGAACCTGCTGGTCGGTCATCTCGTCCAGTCCCTCAACCACATTGCGGGCAAGATGAGTGCGGCCTGTCCGAGATGGGTACGGATTGGTACCGGTAGCCAGGAGTCGCTCCCGTTTCGCGAGTCGAAACGCCTGCTGCTCGTTGGGGTGCTGCAAGACGGTTAGGCCTACTCGACGGAGACGATGGTGAGTTTAATGGTCTCGCCATTGGGCGTGGCAACAGGCACCCGCTCACCAACGCGGCGGCCCAGCAGCGCCGCGCCGACTTTGCTCTGATTGGAGATACGCATCTCGCCGTTCTTGCGCCCGGATTCGGCGGCGCTCACAATGGTGTAGGTTGAGCGCTCGCCCTCCTCATCGACGGTCACCTTCGAGCCGAGGGTCACCAGGCCCTGCTGCGCTGACATCGGATCGATAAGGTCGGCCTTTGCAAGGACACGCTCGATCTCGCGGATACGACCCTCCAGGAACGCCTGCGCCCGCTTGGCATCCTCGTACTCTCCGCTCTCGGAGATGTCGCCGCCTTCCTTTGCTTCCTTGATCCGCTCCGACACACGGGTGCGCTCAACGGTGCGCAGGTGATCAACTTCGGTCTGGAGGTCGTCCAGGCCCTGCTGCGTCAGTGGAACTCGTTCTGTGCTGCTCATCGTGATTTCTCTATGCCTGTTCCCGCAAGCGCCGGTGAGACGATAGCGGGTCTAAAGATAACAAAAGAACTGAGGGCAGCTTACACCCTCAGTTCCCTCTGCCCGCCTATTATATTCAGAACGCTCGGCGTTGTAAAGCTACGTCATCTGGTCCCGCCGCCTCCTGCGCCAGTTCCACGCAGGGATGCCCAATGTGCCCGCAAGCATCGCGGTACCAGCCGCCTGCCTGCCGCGCGAGGCGCCTGGCTTCAGGTACTTCCCCCAGGTCCATCCAGTCAACTCCTTGCCGGAGCCGTCCGTATATACGACGGGATACCATCCGCTCTGGGCGGGACCGGTGATCGTAACGCCGAGTCCCTCCCACATCTTGGCGACCACGGGCGACTCCATGCCCGGTCCCTGACGCAGGTTGAGTGCGCCCGGTGTGCCGCGAATCACCGCGCTCGCTCCGGGCCGAAGCCGACCGGGCGCTCGCCGGGCCGGAGGCGGTACGGCTGCGCGGCGCTCTAGTAGATACTCGTGCCACAAGTAGCCTGTCTTGCCCTGATACACCGACTTCACCCAGCCGTCGATCGGGCTGGTGATCTCCTGCACCACTATGCCATCACCCAGTACCGCGATGATCTGTCCGTTCATTCCCGGCTTTGATCGTAGCGAGAGGCCGAGGCCACCGGTGCGCACCGTATAACTCGGTTCCTTGACGCCGCCTCTGGCCGGCGCCGATGGGGCGGGCCGATCAACGACTGGACCAGCGGTACCGGTCACGCCTGCCAGACGCCTGGCTACGTTGCGCCGAATGGACGGGAACTGGGAATACAAGTTCTTACCCGGATCCTGATGACTGTTGCCACACATACCGTCCAGATCGACGTGAGCGGCGATGTTCGGGATGTCCCTCGATGCATACGAGCCGAGGACCCCATGCCCGTATGGGTTGATCTTGTTCGCGCGGAACTTCCAGACGAGTATATCTTCAATAGCCCGGATCATCGCCAAACTCGGTCGGGCGGAGTTGTACTCACCGAGCGCGGCGATGCCGATCGTCCCCCAATTGAAGCACCGTGCGTGTCCCCCGACCACGTTCTCACCGCCAGCCCGGCCTTCGTAGATCCGGCCCTGCTCGTCTACCAGGAAGTTGTATCCTATGTCGCCCCAACCGCGGGTTACGGCGTGATAGTAATAGATGGCGCGCACCGTGGCCGCGGGATTCGGGTCGTGATTGAGCGTCACCGTCTCGTGGATGATCGCCTTCGTAGGGCGTGTGTACTGCCGACCCCAAGTCTCGCGCCCGTTACCATCGAAGCGCAGTTGCTCCTCCGCGCCCCACTGCGTGCGGCTGATCACACGGGGTCCGATCTCCGCCGCATATGCGACGCCGCTGGCTGCGCCTCGGGTCTCCGGTCCCTCGCGGGAGTCGATGAACGTGAAGCTGATCGAGGAAACATCCGGGAGCTTCCCGCGCGCCGGTGCAGTAAGTTGCACACGATACTGCATGTAGGCGCCCCGCTTTATCAGGAGGTTTCCGAAGTTGGTGCCTGTATTGGACGCCGCGTCATTCTCCGGCTCGACCGTTGACCATGGGGACCAACCACGGTTATCGCGACTCGTTCTCAAGAACAGCAGCACGTCGGAGTTTTCGAGCAGCGTCGCGTCCCATCGCGCCGCTACCGCATTGAACTCGAAGCTTGTATGGTGCCGCACCGAGTCAAACGTCTGGAGCTTGTAGCTGCCATAATACGTCTCCGCCCGGCCGGCGGACTCGGCGCGCTCCTCCGCGGTCTCCGTCCACGTCTCGGCCCGAATACTGCCGTCGCGCACGGCACCCGATACCGTCAGCGGGGCGGAGCCTAGCAAGGCAAAAAGCACCGCGAGAAGCGGGGACAGATATAGCACCCTGTGCTTAGGTAGGATACGAAACACGGAATCTCCTCCCTCGTAAGTGAACGCGGTACATCTACGGACGACGATACAGCCATCCACCGTTGAGTCTATGCATCGAAGCTAAACCGTGCGTCAATATGTGGCGCGTTCGTCTAAAGGACGCATAAAGCCGGGTGATATACTGGTGCGTCACGTTCCAGACGTCCGGTTGAGTTTGAGGAGAGTCAATGACCCGAGATGAAGCGAACGCGCTGCTGCGGCAGTACACGACACTGCCGCACCTGATCAAGCACTCGTTGGCCGTCGAGGCCGCGTTGCGTGGGTATGCTCAGCGCCTCGGCGAGGACGAGGAGTTATGGGCTGTGACCGGCCTCCTGCATGACTTCGATTATGAGATGCACCCTGAACCGCATCAGCACCCCGCCCTGGGTAAGCCGATTCTTGAGGAGCAAGGCGTGCCCGATGCTGTGATCCATGCGATTCAGGCCCACGCCGACTACCTCGAGATTTCGCGTACCAACGCGCTCGACAAGGCGCTCTACGCGGTCGACGAGTTGAGTGGTTTTGTGATGGCGGTCGCGATGGTCCGGCCGTCCCGCAGCCTGCACGAGGTAGACGTGCGCGCCGTAAAAAAGAAGTTGAAGGACAAGGCGTTCGCCCGTGCGGTGAGTCGTGAGGACATCCAACATGGGGCGGAGGATCTTGGCGTACCGCTCGACGAGCACATCGGACATGTAGTGGCATCGCTTCAAGCAATCGCGCCGAAGTTAGATCTGGACGGCGCGAACACAGGGAGGTAGGCGGTGGAACTAAGCGGCAGAGTCGCCCTGGTAACGGGCGGCTCACGGGGCATTGGCCGGGCGATCGCACTCAAGCTCGCGTCTGAGGGCGCGCACGTTGCCGTCAATTTTAATCAGAACCAACTGGCTGCGGAGGAGGTCGTGGCCGCGGCGAAGGTTGCCGGGGTGGATGCGATCATGGTGCAGGGCGATATTGGCACGCGGGAGGGCGCCGAGGCCGCTGTCAAGGCGACGGTGGAGCGGTGGAACCGGCTCGACATTCTCGTCAACAACGCGGGTATCACACGCGACCAGCTCATCATGCGCCTTTCTGAGGAGGACTGGGACGCCGTTCTGGACACGAATCTGAAGGGTGCCTATCTCTGCAGCAAACTGGCATCCCGGCACATGCTTCGCGCCCGTTGGGGCCGGATCATCAACATTTCCTCTGTCGTGGGGCAGATGGGCAACGCTGGCCAGGCAAACTATGCTGCTTCAAAGGCCGGTCTCTTAGGACTTACGAAATCGCTAGCCAGGGAATTTGCCAGCAAGAACATCACGGCGAACGCTGTTGCGCCGGGTTGGATTGAGACCGACATCGTCGCGGGGCTTTCTGAAGAGGCGCGGCAATACGTCCTCGGGCAGATACCGCTAGGCCGGTACGGTAAGCCCGAGGA
>JACDAU010000302.1 GCA_013695265.1 Chloroflexia bacterium | reverse complement strand
ACGCTCGACGGTTCCGAAAAAGCCCGGGACGAGGTAGCTGCGAGAGGTGCGAGGTCTTCTGTCGCCGATATCTGCCGCAATTCTTAGTTATCGAGCAGTGGCATCACCTGCGGAACGTATTCGAGGTGTGGTCGTGTCATTTGGAACTGGGCCACGGTGCCTCTCTTGCTTTGAGCCATCAAACTGGAGGCGCCATGTCGTGGGTGCATACTGCTGCCGGAGGCGATTGTGTGAGTGGCGAGTCTGTTATCATCGAGAAGCATGGAGAACCGGAGGATTCAATTGAGCACGACATCGCTGGCGATCGACCTGGACGCTTGTATGCCGTTGATGCGTGAGGAGATGCACGTCGCGCTCGCGCCGGATGGCGGCCAGCCGCACGCATTCTACGGGTCCATGCGCTACGCGGTTGGGCTCGCCGACGAGCAGCTCCAGCCGGTTGAAGTGGGCGGTGGCAAGTTGTTGCGCCCGCGACTGGTCTTACTGTCGTGTGTAGCCGCGGGTGGTGACCTCGCAATGGCGATACCCGTAGCCGCCGCCGTGGAACTGTTGCATAACTTTACGCTCGTCCACGATGATATTCAGGACAACAGTCCTCAGCGGCGACACCACCCCTCTCTGTGGAACCTCATCGGCATGCCGCTGGCGATCAATGCGGGTGACGCAATGTACGCCAGTGCGCATCTCGTTCTGTCCTCACTCGCCCGGCGAGGACGGGATCCCGAACTCGTCCTGCATGCACTGGAGGAGTTCGACCAAACTGCGATCACGCTCTGTGAAGGGCAGCACATGGACATCTCATTCGAGATGCGCGAGGTTGTCTCCACCGATGAGTATCTCGCGATGATCGAACGGAAGACCGGTGCTCTGATGGGGCTGTCGTGTTATCTTGGCGCTCTCGTTGCGGGGGCGCCGTCGGAAGCGCTGCGGGCGTACCGCCGCTTTGGCCTTGCTGCGGGCATGAGCTATCAAGTTCACGACGATCTGGCCGGTGTGTGGCAGGAGGAGTCCCGCACAGGAAAGCGCGAGATGGAGGACATCTACGGCCGCAAGAAAAGCTTCCCTGCGATGCGGCTGTTCGAGACGGCCAGCAGGGAGGAGCGAGATCGGCAGCTCGCTATCTATCGTGGCTCCGTTGTTGATGAGCAGGATGCCCTCTGGGTGCGCGATCTGATGACGCGGCTTGGATTGCACGAGGAAGGCCGAAGTCGAGTCGAGCGATTTGCGGCGGAGGCGCTCGTCGCCCTGTCCGAATCCGGGGCCTCTGGTGCGGCGGCGGACCACTTGTACTCGTTCGCCCAGGGCAAGCCCTGGTGACTGGCGAGCCGCTGACGGCGCTGGTGCTCACGGGGGGGCGTTCGAGCCGTATGGGGCAGAACAAGGCGCTGCTCAATCTAACGCCGGGTGGGCCCTCGTTGATTGAGTTGGTTGTGGCCCGGCTCGCGGACGTCGCAAGCGAAACCGTGCTGGTGGGCACCGAGACCGCGCCATACGACTTTCTCGGATTGCGGCACGTACCGGACCTGTACCCGAATGCCGGATCGCTGGGAGGTATCTACTCTGGCCTGCAGGCGGCGAAGTATCCCTACGCCCTGGCCGTAGCATGTGACATGCCGTTTCTTAGCCCCGACCTGCTCCGTTACATGGCCTCGGTGCCCAGAGAATACGACGTGTTACTACCAGTGATCGATGAACCCGAGCCACTGCACGCCATATATTCGCAACTCTGCCTGCCGTGGATGGAAGAAAGGATCGATGCGAGGCGTTATAAGATCATAGGCTGGTTCGATAAGGCAAAGGTTCAGAAGATCGAACGTCACACTATCGAGCGGTATGATCCGCATTGTCGGTCGTTCTTCAACGTGAATACGCCGGAGGAGTGGGAGCGCGCCAGGGAGACTACGCTTCATGAGTAGCATGCAGGCAATGGCAAACCGAGGCTGGAGGCGAGTTCCCGTAATTTCCACCGCCGTACTATTTGCTGGGTTGGCTCTCTTGGCGACCGTCGCCGTGTTTGGGTCTGACCACGCGATGGATGTTATGCGCCTGTTGCACGCAGGGGTGGACTATCATCCCGATCCATCGCACTCGTTCTTCCTCGATGGCGAACGTAGCGTGCAGTGCGCGCGCAATACCGGCATCTACCTCGGGGCGTTTCTGACGCTCCCGTGGGCCTGGGTCACGGGACGCGGGCGCGCGACTGGTTTCCCCCCGATGCGTCTGGGCATGGTGCTTGCGTTATGTTTTGGCATAATGGTGGCTGACGGTGTCAATTCCCTCGTTGCTGATCTGGGGTATCGTGCGGCTTACCCGCCGAATACCGGCCTTCGATTGGGCACAGGGCTGCTCGCTGGCACGGCGGCTGGCTGGTACTTCTTGCCCGTGCTCAATGGCGTGCTCTGGCAGCAGGTCGATGAGCGGCCGGTGAACCGCGGAGTGTTCTGGATGGTGGCTTTGTGGGCTATTGAGTTGGGCATATGGCTCGCTGTTATCATTGAAGTTGACTGGCTCGTCGTGCCGATGGCGGCACTCACGAGCGCGGCTTCACTTACCTTGTTCGGTAGCGTGAACTTGTTATTGCTGATCTTACTGCTTCGCTCTGAGAATCGGTACGAACGGGTGCAAGACTTGGTCAAACTAGTAAGTGTCGCGATCTGTGCGGCTACGATGCAGTTGGGGTTACTGGCAGTGCTGGTTCGATTGGTGGTTGCCGCTTGAATGAATGTGGAAAGGTTGCGAAGTCCTTGTCGTCCAAAGTCCTGATTCTTATCCTGACGCTAATGCTGCTGACCACAAGTAGCTTGGTTGCGTCCGCCGCAGTAATCATGCCTGAGCGGGGCGGTACTGCGACGTTGACCATTAAGCCGCCGAAAGCTCCTGCGCCAGTTCGCAGCCGTCCAACCACAAAGCGGGAGAAACCGGCTGCTAAGGTCGCCGCCCGGCCAGCTTTTACCATAACTTCGGCGCCGGACCGGCGGTATCTGGGCGATCTCCCGTATGACGCGCAGTGGCTCAACAACTGCGGGCCGGTCACGACAAACATGGTGCTCGGCTACTACGGTATCGAGTTGTCTCAGGGGTACACTGCGAACAAGCTGCGACCAAGTCCCCGCGATGTCTCCGTGGGGGCGATCGAGATGGTGACGTTTGCAGAGATCGAGTATGGGTACGGTGGAGAGGTAGGCTGGGGTGGCAACATGCGGTTGCTGGAAACACTCATCGCGAACGACGTTCCGGTGATCGCATTGCAGCCGCTTGATCCCAGTTCCGACATCAATCATTTTCGCGTTGTTCACGGATATGACCGGAGCCGGGGCGTCGTAATGGTAAGCGATTCGTATCGCGGTCGGAACCTTGAATGGTCGTATGAGTACTTCGAGGGCCTGTGGAACCGCCGTGGCTACTCGTACTCGTTGATTTATCCAAGCAACAAGACGGCGCTCGTCGAGGCGATCACGGAGCGGTTCCGGGCGGATGACACTACGCGGGATCGCGAGGGACTGGCGCGGACGGAGCAATTCGTCAAGGACGCGCCAAACGATCCATGGGCGTGGCTTCAGTGGGGTCAGACGCTCTACCATCGGGAGCGGTACCAGGAGTCGCTGCGCGCGTGGGAACGAGCCAATGAGCTCGGCCTGCCTGAAAAGGCGCTGTGGTACAACGTGTGGCCGATTTCACTGCTGAACCAGACAGGGAGTAATGCAGCCGCGCGCGATCTGGCATCAGACGTCATTGCAAATAACCCTGGCAGCTCGGAGGCGTATTACGAGCGAGCGCGGGCGAATCATGCGCTTGGAGACACGCAAAATGCGCGCGAGAACCTGCGACTCGCGCTCGAGTTCGCTCCGTACAATCCCAACTTCCGCGAGACATACGCGCGGTATTCCGGAGATCGCTGGGTGGATCCCAGATAAGGATAAGCGGGACCTGCGTGCCGTGCCTTAGGGGCAATGCCCGGTGTTGAGTCATAGTCGCCGCTTATCTTCACCACCGAAACCATGTGCCTTCTGCAAAACACTTTAAGGCTTGGTTGCATTTGGACGAGTGGGGTGCGTTAATAAGCAATGACAGTTTTGCAGGATATGGCGATTAGTAGGAGGATATTCATGGAAGCGACACGGCTATACGCACAAGTCACCGGCGTAGCACTGCTCATACTGGGAATTCTTGGTCTCGTCCTGGGCGGGGGACGCCCGTTTGGCCTCAACATTGAGCTTGCGGAGGACCTCTTCCACATCGTAGCTGCGGCGGTCGCACTGTACGCTGGATTTGGTGCGCGAGTATCGATTATGCCCGCGCGGGCGTATGCTCGGATCTTTGGTATGATCTACTTGGTACTCGGCATCCTCGGCTTCGTCTCATCAGAGTTGTTCGGGATTCTTAGGGACGCAGGATAAAATGCACTCGACAATATCGTGCATCTTGCGCTCGGTGCCATCGGTCTTTTCGTCGGGTTCGCGGCGGGGAGCAAGGGGACAACCCGGGTGTAGCGCCTCAGTGGAACGCGGAGCGGGCAGTGCTTTCGCACTGCCCGCGTTCTCATTCTGTCGGCCCGTCGATCATGCCTCGTAGGCGTCCCTTGCGTATCGCTTCGTCTATGCGGGCAACATCAGCGCGGTCCTCCAGCGCGAGCACGAGTTCCGCGTTGTGATCTTCCAACGCGACCGTTTGAGCCCGAAGCAGCGCCAGCTGCCTGCGGAGATGACGGATATAGTCGAGCACGAACCAGAACACGCCGCCGAAACCGACGCCGAAAATTAGAAAGTACAGCACCGCACCTCTCATCGGCTACCTGTTACCTTTCGTTTTGCGGTTGGGGCGGCTACTTGTTGTTTGCTGGAATCTGTAGGAGGGCGCCAACACCACTACCCTGACCGATCTGCGTTGACGGCAGTTGGCCGTTCCACTGCTGCGCGTACCGATAATTGATTAGTTGCGGGGTGACCGTCTTGTTGACTCGCTCGTTCGCCTCTGCCTCGGCAGCGGCCCGCAGCTTCACGGAGTCCGCTTCACCCTGGGCAGCCTCGCGGGCCGCGTTAGCCTTCCCCTTTGCTTCCAACTGTGCCCGCTTCGCATCGGTCTCGGTCTGCTGAATTTCCTGCTCGTTCTTCGTCTTCAGCTTCTCAAGGTTTGCTTGCTCAACTTGCTGTTCCTGCTGCGCCTTCGCCTTGGCGTCGATGGACTTGCGGAACTCCGGATCAAAGTCGATATCAGCGAGGGTGATGTCCACGCTATTGGGCACGATGCTGTACTCTGCTAGATCCTCCGACAAGCGTTCCTCCATCTTCTGCTCTATCTCACCGCGTTTCGGAAACACGTCGTTCGCGTTATATAGCGGCGTGATCGTCTTTATCGCGTTCTGCAGCTTGGGGATAACTACCTTGTCCTCGAAGGTCTGCTGCGAACCGATCCGCTCCTGCAGCAATTGCGCCGCACCCGGCGAGAGGTTGTACTGGTAGGCGACGTTGTTCACAAACAGAGTCTGCTGGTTGCTCAACGCGGCTTGCTGGTCGCTCAGCGTATTGACAACGCGCAGGTCATACTCCACCATCGAGAAGCCGATTGGCAGCGCCCAAAACCCACCCGCACCCTTCACGCTCTGGATTTCCCCGAAGCGGCGCGTAACCCCGACCTTGCCTGACTCGACCGTATTCCAGCCTGAGATGGCGAATACAAGCGCCAGGAACAGCAAACCGCCGCCGACAAGCCCTGCACAGCCTCCCCGGCCCCAACGGCCAACATTTACCTGCGGTCGTGTTACCCTGTCTTGCGGCGTCCTCATGTTCAACTCCTTCTGATCGTGTGTGACGAGCGTGTCTGACGAATGGGCTCATACTCATAACGCTCGACGAGGCGAGCAAGTTACCGGTGGAGCAGAGCCCCCATCCAAAGAATTATAGCGATCTCTGTCCTCGCTCGCTGTGCGCGGGCACCATGTCGCATGTCTGCGCGCGAAAACGGAGGATGTAGAGCTAAATGATCCTACACGTCGAAGCTTGGAATAGCTTCCACCGTCTACGTCCCGCAGCGTCTATAGTAATGAGTAGTAGGTTGGGACCAGGTCCGTCCGAGCTTGCGACGATTGACATTTGGCTATGAGTGACCCGGTATTCGTGTTAGTCCGATGCCTTACCGATGCTGACGATGCGCTTCTTCTCGTCCGACGTGTACGCGGCAAGGATCACCTCGAGAACCTTCGTGCCGTCCTCGTGCGTCTGAACTGGTCGTCGATCTTCGCGTATGCACCGAACATAGTCGGCGATTTCGAGGTGAAACGTGTTGACCTTTGGGTGCTCGAATACTTCAGACTCGGCGTCACGCAGCTCCAGGTGCAATTCATCGCCAGTGCTATACATCTGACCGTGCTCCCCCACGACCAAGAACTGCCACCAGCCTGCCGGGCGATCGTATGCCCAGCTCGTGACGATATTGCCGACCATGCCGTCCGCGAAGCGGACGAGTACCTGTCCGGAGTCTTCACCCTCGATGGCAAGCGCATGGCGGGTCAGCATCGCCCCAACCTCCGTGGGAGCGCTGTTTGCGAGGTAAAGCAGGAGGTACGTCGGGTGGTAGCCGGTATCGATGAGTTCGCCCCCGCCGACCATTGCGCGGGACGCCCGCCAACCGGCGTTTGCACCAACGCCGCGATTGAAGAAGGTGTCCACGGTCCGCACCTGATAAATCTGCCCCAGTGTGCCCGCGTCCAGGATCTCCTTTGCCTGCTTCACCGCAGGGTAGAACAACTGGTTGTGCGCACACATCAGCGTGACGCCGTTGTCGCGGATTACCGCCCCGATCTCCTCGGCTTCCTCGAGCGTAAGGCAGAGTGGCTTCTCGCATAAGACATGCTTGCCAGCTCCCGCAGCAGCCACAATCGCATCTTTATGCAGGTGATGAGGCAGACACACGTCCACTGCATCAACGTCAGACTCCGACAGCAGTGCCTCTATGGATTCGAAGGGGCGTGCACCGCCGACGTACTCAGCCATCCGGGTTCGGTTTTCCTCAACGACATCACATACCGCAGTGACCCGCACCTCGCCTGGTATCTTGAGATAACCGTCCGCGTGCGGCTTCGATATGCCCCCGCAGCCGATGAGTCCAACCTTAACCGTCACGTCGTATCTCCTTATGCTTTTGCGCAACTCGTCGGACTGACCTCCGCACGAAGCAGGCCGAGAGCGATCAGTGTCTGATTGTGGTCGTGTGTGGCGCCGCAACTGCCGGACGCCCGCCCTATTCACCCATGGTCCCTGTCAGGCAGGACCGACGTAGTGGACCCGGTGACCTGTCTTACGCCGCACGCTCTTGCAGGTGCTGAACCAGCTCCGAGGTCGAGGGCTCAATAAGCACTGAGCCGTCCGGGAACAGAATCGTTGGCACCGACTGTAGTCCGCCATTGAGGTGCATCATGTCCATGAGCGCTCCTGGCTCGCTCTCGATGTTGATGTTCTCATACGGCGCGTCGAGGTCATCGAACACGCGCTTCGCTCTGTGACAATCACCGCACCATGTTGTACTGTACATCTTGATGGGTTGCTGACTCATAATTGTAACCAGTCCTTCCGTAGTGTTTGTGGCAGGCGTGGCGTTCCCCAGTCTGTCCGTTGCCCCTTAAAACATAGACATACCATTATCTAATTTCCACCTCAGTGAATCTCGCC
>JACDAU010000283.1 GCA_013695265.1 Chloroflexia bacterium | reverse complement strand
ACTGCTGCAGTTGCTCCAGCGCAGCGACCACGCGACGTTCGACTTGGGCCGCAAGGTCCTCATGTTCAGCAACCTCGACGTCGACTAGCTTTGCAAGGTGGTGCGTGAGGCAGGAGCCGGATGACGACCGGCCCCTGCCTCACATATGTCTGTCTGCTCTGCCAGAGTCACCGGGCCGCGAGAGATGCGCCGCACGCCTCATGCGCCTAGCTTCGAGCCTCATCTGGCCCCAGTTCCGCGCCAGGCATGGCGCTCAAGAATTCACTTGCCAGGCATTCCAAATACACTGAGGCCCAGAGATTCTCACCCAGCATGCGACACTGTCGCCGCCGTCCGAACTCGCGGAAGCCCGCTTTCGTGTATGCGCGGATGCGCGCAAAGTTGAACTCCGCGACCGTCAGCATCAGACTGTGCAGGCCGAGTGCCGTAAAAGCAGAGTCGGCAGGAGCTGGGTAGTTTCGGTGCCGTACCCTTTGCCACGAATCGTGCGTTCGCCAATAGTCATCTGTACCTCGGCGGTCCGGTGGCGGTAGTCAATACCGCCCAGTGCTGTGATGCCCATAGGCTGTTGGGTACCGTGTTCATAGACGGTGAACCATGCGTCATCTGTCCGACCGGTCCAGTGCTCGTACCATCCGGCGAACTTGTCCAGGCTCACTGGCTTTAAGGACGCCTTGAGCGTTCGGAGTGCCCCCGAAGTCGTGTGCCACTGATGGTGCGTAGGGATGAGGTCAAGGCACAAAAGCCCGAGCGCGACCTTGTCACCCGCGAAGTTCACGACCGGATGGTGCTGATTTGTCACTGTAGCTCACCTTCTTTCGCGGGACCCTCTTGGAGAGCTACTGCAATGGCATCACGATCGCCATCACGCTGTATGTAGCGCTCGTGAGGGTACAGGCAACGGGCCAGTTGGCCGCGCAGGGGCGACGTCTTCGATCAAACGTTTTGCTATTACTTCAGCGGGTCGTTGCCCCAGTTCATTAGAGAATATCGCCAGCGGGTGTGCTCGATATCGCCGCCGGGCCGCTGCGCCGTGTGCCGGTGCACGTAGCCCACCACTTTCCGCATGTGCGCGAGATCATCTTCGCTGTACGCGGACTGCTTTTTCCCGAGCAACGCGACGATGCGCCTTCCAGACTCATGACCGATGGATTCGTCGCCGTCGTCCTTTTGGCCAACATGTAGTGAGTCGTCTGTCTCCAGCCATTGCGATAGTTCCCGTGCTGTCATGTTCACCACATCGTGGAATGCCTTGATCGTGCTCTTATCGTCGTCGGCCATGGGTTCTCCTTGTCCTACTCCGAACCGTCACCCAAGCGGGTCCGCACGCGCCGTGCCCCTCTGCGGTGTCCATCGGCCACCAGCCCGTTCACCCCTGGGAACTGGGCAGATCACCACTGCCTGTATGGAGGTTCGCGTCATCGGCGCGTTCTGTGGCGGCCGTCTCCGCGACGAGCCGGTCCACAACATCCTCCAGCCGACCGTCACGGGCGAACACCTCTCGCTGCCGCGTTGCGCCGTTACCGTCCCGAAGCGTGCGGTCCACCAGTCTGGACACCTCCTCCCAGTCGCCGAGCGCTTCCAGTTCGGACCGCACGTAGCCGAGCAAGCGCCCGATCACCTCTCTGGCGGGTGCCAGATCACTGGTTATGACGTCGACCAGTTCCGCGTCGAGGCCATCGCGGGCTGCGCGCCAGTGCGTGGAGCGGAGGACTTCCTGGCGCACCGGGGAAAACGGCACCCCGCGAATGATCTCGTCGTGGCACGTGCGAACGAGCGCGCGGATGAGACCCGCGCAC
The DNA here is from genome assembly GCA_013695265.1 of Chloroflexia bacterium. GTDB lineage: Bacteria > Chloroflexota > Chloroflexia > Thermobaculales > Thermobaculaceae > JACDAU01. The sequence goes on along the minus strand of JACDAU010000283.1, from coordinate 3,378 downwards.
ATCACCGCCTCATCAACCGTCGAGCACACGTCCATAACCCGGAACTCGATCGTCGGGAGCCGGTCGGGCAACCGGATGTCCCAGTAGATACGCGTCGCGTCCTCGATTGCCCCGCCCCGGATGAGGGCGGCGACGAGCGCCTGATACTCCGCGTCATCGGCGAACCACTGCGGCGGGCCGGAGATCGGCCACCTGCTCCAGTTGAGCGTGCGGTAGCTGGCGTACCCGGTGTCATCTCCCTGCCAGTAGGGCGAGTTGGCTGCGAGGGCGAGAAGTGGAGAGAGCCATACCCGTGCGCGATTCATCACGGAAACCCGCACATCGGGATCGGCGAGGCCAATGTGCACGTGGCAGCCGGAGATCATCTGCTCGCGGGCGAGGTGGCGGAACTCGCGGAAGAGAAACTCGTATCGCTCGTTACCGGTTATTCCCTGCTCCTGCCAGGCGGAGAACGGATGTGTGCCCGACGCCATGATCGCGCCGCCAAGCTCCCCGGCCGACTCGGAAAGCAACTGCCGAAGCAGGCTCAGTTGCTGGCGCACCTCCCCGAGCGTCTGGCAAACAGGCGTGGCGATCTCGATCTGGGAGGTGCGCAACTCGGCGTGGATCCCCGATCCGATCCGCTCGTGTGCTCGTGCGCCGACCTGTTCCGCGAGCGGGGCGAGCTGCCGGGTGGTGCGGTCGACAAGGTGGAACTCCTCCTCGACGCCTATGGTGTTCGCTTGCGATTCAAGACCCATTCCCGCCCCTTTTCTCTTCGCTTCGGTCTGTTCCTCGCCCGGACGCGCCGCGATGTATGCCAGAACACGCAGGGCCATGACACTCCGCACGCCCATAGTAAACCAGAAGGTGTTGCCGCGCGGACACTTCCCGCTTCGTGCGTGGCGGGAGCAGCCCGTGCACCGCTGTGGGTTAGTTTGCCCGCCGGGAGAGCGCGCCGGGCCACCAGACGCAGCGCCCGAGGTCCATGGTGAGCGCGGGCACGAGCACCGTGCGCACGACCACGGTGTCGAGCAGCACGCCGAACGCGACAACGAACTTGACCTCCGTCAGCACTACTAGCGGGAGCACGCCCAGCACCGCGAAGTGCCCGAGAGCACCGGTCCCGCGGACGTGATAACACCGCCGGTCACGGTGAGGCCGCGAAGCATACCTTCACGGGTGCCGTGCCGCTCCGCCTCCTCCCGCACACGTGCCATCAGAAAGATATTGTAGTCCACACCGAGCGCGACGAGGAAGAGGAACGAGAGAAGCGGCAGACTGGGGTCAATGCCCGGGAACCCAAAGACGTATTTGTACACGAGAATGCTCACGCCGAACGCCGCCGCGAAGGAGAGGATGACGGTTGCCATCAGCATCAGCGGAGCTATGATCGAGCGCAGCAGCAACGCGAGGATACCCAGCACTGCGACGAGGATCAGCGGCACGATCACGAGCGAGTCGGGCGCGCTGGCCGCCCGCGCGACCGTCGTAGTGTGCTGCTGCACGTCACCCCGCGAGCGAGCGCGGCGTTCCGAAAGCGGATCACCCCCATGGCTACGGATGCCGGCGCGCACACCGCCGCGCTCACCCCCGCGGAGCACCGGGTGATCGGGAACTTCCTGGAGGATCTCGTCCGCTTGATCGAGCGCCACGCCGCGCCACCGCCCGAGTAGGAGCCGTTGACCGCCGGGCACGCCGCTTGCCGTGTTCAGCTTCTCCGGGGAATAGCTTGAAATACAGGAGTGAGGTGCACAATGGCACAGTCGTTCACCACAACGGGAACTGGCGCGTTGGCAAAGACAAAGGGACAAACACGCCGTCGGGTGCTCGTCACCGGCGCGGCGGGCAGGATTGGGTCGTACTTCGCGGAGCACGCGCACCAGAAATACGACCTGCGGCTCATGGGCATGGAAGGCGACGACACACGAGGCATCCAGGAGTTCGGGGAGGTGCTGACGGGCGACGTGGAAGATCTGGAGCGGATGAAGCAGGTATGCGACGGCATCGACACGGTAGTGCACATGGCTGGCAACCCCGATCCCAGCGCCACCTGGGAGCGCCTGCTCGGCACAAATATCGTCGGCGCCTACAACACGATGGTCGCGGCCAAAGCGGCCGGGTGTCGACGCGTGGTGTTTGCGTCTTCCATCCACGCTGTTTCCGGCTACCCGGCGGACGTGCAGGTAAAGACGAGCGAGCCAGTGAACCCCGGTGACCTCTACGGCGTTTCCAAGTGCTTCGGGGAGGCGCTCGGGCGCTACATGGCAGAGCAGGAAGGACTCTCCGTGATCGCGCTGCGCATCGGTGCGTTCCAGCCGCTGGAGGCGGCGCGCGAGGAGAATAACGTCGGCATGCTCGACGCCTTCGTCTCGAACCGCGACCTGCACCAACTCATCGAGCGCTCGATCGACGTGGAGAACATCCGCTTCGCCATACTGCACGGGCTGAGCGATAATCGCTTCAAGCGGCTCGACATCTCTGACGCACGCGCGCTCGTCGGCTACGACCCGCAGGATGACTTCACGCGCGAGAACCCTGCCGTGGACGTCCTCAGTCAGTCCGAAACGGTGAGCGGCCACAACCGCGCCGACGGCCAGGAGTCCGGCATCCGCGAGGAGGTATGATGGTCGGACACTTAGCGCGGGCACACAGCGTGTCCTCGCCTACCTCTCCGTACATCACAGCGCTTTCCGAACTGTTCGTTGCCGCGTGCTGGTTGCAGGTTCGGCAGTGATCAGTTCAAATGCCTGCTGGGTGGGTGTACGCCTTGATCCGGAAGGTACAGGATGGAGGCAAATTAGCACGGGCGTTCCGTTGAACGCCACTACACGGCGGCGCAGTATCAGCAGTGAGCCGTTCCTGCCGCCGGTCACAATCAGCAGCCAGGCAGGGGATCAAACGGTGTGACGATGATCTCCGGGTCCGGTTGCGAGGGGTCGCTTGTAGCTGGTGTCAGGTCCACTCGCAAGCCGCCAGTCTCGCCGGGCGGCAGTTCCGCCTGAAGTTGCGGTCCACGGTAGAAGCCGACATACCACTTGCCGTCGAGGAAGTCGACCGGTACGTTGTCCGTGAACTGCTTCCCGTCCGGCAACCGGCCACAGACATAGCCCCTCCCAGAATCGGCGAAATTTCCGGAAGTGTAGTTCGTCTCCATCTCAACGTCCCGCGTGCCCCGGTACATACGCAGCTTCTCGCCTATAGCCCGCTCCACGCCCGCCTCTGTCTGGTCGTCCTTCTTGGTGAGGTCGCGCATGGCGTCCCGGTCCTGGTTGCGTGCCGCTTCTACGTACGCGGTAACCAGATCTCCGGCGTTCCCCTTTCCGCGCAGGCTGCACCCCGTGAGGCACAGTGCCAGCAGGGGCGCGAGAAAAACGAACCGCTGCGTGACACCGACCC
>JACDAU010000277.1 GCA_013695265.1 Chloroflexia bacterium | reverse complement strand
CCCTGCATGCGCCGCCATCGGAGCAGGACATCCTCGACCGTGACGAAGAGCGCGTGTCCCATGTGCAGCTCGCCGGTGACGTTCGGCGGGGGCATGATGATAGTGTACGGCTCGCCTTCGCCCCGTGGCTCGAAGTAGCCCTGGGAGTCCCACCAGTCGTACCAGCGCCCCTCAACACTTGTCGGGTCGTATGCCTTCGTCATCTCGCGGTTCATGGTCACCTCCGGAGTTCTTAGCCATCAGTCATCAGCAGCCGGGTTCGAGCGGGTAGCTGACTGCTGACGGCTAAAACAAACACACCCCACGTCCGAAGGACGGAGGGTGCGCTCCGTGATACCACCTCTGGTTCGGCACCGAACGGCTCGCAGCAGATGGGGCGGACGATGTGTCCATTCCGGCGAGCGCCGTTCGGCACCCTCACGAGGGCTGTATCGGGCCCTTCCCGGGCGAGCCTGGCCGACAGGGTGTCGCTGCACCGGAGGAAGCGGACCTCCAGCGACCACGAGCCGGTTCAGCCTGCCGGCTCACGGGCGACGTTCGGTGGCACGGAATGCCGGAAGCGGACTCGCAGCCAGTGATCCACCTTCTCTGCTTGGCGCCTGCGCCACCTACTCCTCCCGGTCAACGCCTCGGATTCGCAGGTTGTGCTCCAATACTACGATGCGCTACCCCGCCCTGTCAATGGTGGTCCCGCCCCAGCTGCGACTGGGACGCGCAACCGCGATGTTTACGTCCATCTGCGGGTTAACTTGCCCTTAACGGTTGGTTAACACCCTCTTAACAGGTGGTTGTTACGCTCAGTTTGGTTCCAGATTGACGGGACCGTAAACGAGCGGGAATCCGGGAGGGCAGCAATTGAGCTTCGACAACAGCCGTAGAAACGATATTCAGCGCTTAATGACGATGCTGGCAGTGGTAGTCACCCTGGTCGTGACCCTCGGCGGGGGCACAGGCGTCGCGCTCGCCGCCGATGGTGGACCGAGCGACCGGGCCGAACAGCGCGCGCACACCGTCGAGTTTCAACTGCTCTCGACGAACGATTTCCACGGACGGCTGAACCCGCAGTTAGTCGCCGGTTCGCCTGCGGGCGGCGCGGCGTGGCTCTCCGCCTACCTCCAACGCGCGAAGGCCACGAACCCCAAGAACACACTCATCATGGACGGTGGTGACATGGTGGGCGCGACTCCGCTTGAGAGCCAGTATTTCGAGGACCGCCCAACGATTGATGTGGCGAACGCGATCGGATACGACAACGTGACCTTCGGCAACCACGAGTTCGACTCCGGCAAAGACCGGCTCGCGGAGCAGGTCGAGTGGGCGCGCTATGCTTACTGGTCCGCGAACGTGATTGATGTCACCACCGGCCTGCCGTACCTGCATCCCGCGCCATACGAGATCTTCAAACTGAACGGCGTAAAAGTCGGGGTCATCAACCTCACGACGGAGTCCACCCCCACGATCGTGAACCCCACCGGCATCGAGGGACTCTCGTTCGAGTCCACGGTTGATACCGCGAACATGGCGGTGGCGGAACTGAAGGCCCGCAACGTGGAGACGATCGTCCTGGTCGGCCACCTCGGCACGGACCGCTGCCTCCCGACCCCTGCGCCCGGCTGCGACGGGAACACGTTGATAACCAACCCGGACAACGTCGCGCAGAACGAGGCGGCGAAGCTTGCCCGCCAGGTCGACGACGAGGTGGACGTCATCGTCGCCGGGCACACGCACCAGGGCGTGAACACCATCATCGACGGCAAGCGCGTCGTCGAGGCGTACTCGTACGGTACCGCCTATTCCGATGTTGACCTGACCGTGAGCAGGGCTACGGGCGACGTGGTCGCCTCCACCGCCAACATTGTGACGACGTGGCACTTCAACCGCGACGGCACACCGGCAATTACCCCCGACCCCGTCGTGCAGGGGATCGTCGACCGCGCGAACGCAGCGGTCGCGCCGATCAAGAACGAGGTGGTGGGCCAGACGAACGTGGATCTGACCCGGACCCAGGTACCGGCGCGCACGGCAAGCTCGCCGGGTGGCGAGTCGAACCTCGGTGACGTAATCACCGACGCCATGAACCGCCGCGCGGACGAGCTGGAAGGTGGCGCGGTCAACTTCGCGTTTACCAATTCCGGTGGAATTCGGGCGGATATCCTCGCGGGCGAGATCACCCGTGGCGAGGTGATCGAGGCGTTCCCGTTCCAGAATACCCTCGCAACTGTCACCCTCACCGGTGCTCAGGTGCGGCAGGTGCTGGAGCAGGGCGCGTCGGGAGCGCACGGGATGATCCAGGTTTCCGGGCTGCGCTTCAGCTACAACCCGAGCCTGCCGGTCGGCAGTCGCGTCACCTCGCTAACGGTCGCCGCGACCGGACAGCCGCTGGATCTGGCAGCGACGTACCGGGTGGTCACGAACGACTTCATGTACAACGGCGGCGATGAGTACGTCACCTTTAAGCAGGGGACGAACCCGGTGATCTACAGCGCAGAGCTTCTCAGCGACACGCTCGTCGCGTACTTCCGCGCTGCTTCCCCGATCACTCAGCAGATCGAGGGTCGGATCACCTCTCCGTAGACTCACCGAATACCCACCGTGGGGGAGTCGTCACTGGCTCTCCCCGCGCCCGTCGGACGGGACGTCCGGATGAAGAGGCAATAAGATCAAGGAGGTATCACAATGGCCGACGGTGGACGCTGGATCACGCCAGGAGTGCCTTCCCGATGGGGGACCGGTCACAAGGGTAGGGCACCCATGCTGGCGCTCATCGTGTGGCTGCTCGCGTCGGTGCTGCTGGCCGCCCCTACCGTCGCGGTGGGTGCACCAGGAAACGACGCATCGGAGTGTGCCGTCGGAGTTGACTTTCTCGGCTTCTCCGACGCGCTCAACAAGCAGACATACGAGGGCACGAACGTTGGCGGCCTTTCTGCGCTGACGTATGACCGCAGCCGCGGGGTCTACTACAGCTTGGTGGACAACGAGGACAGCACCGCCGCGCGCTACTACACCCTCCGTATTCCGCTGGACGGCGGGACTCTGGGCGAGCCAACGATTCTCGACGTTACGACGCTCCGGGACGCATCGGGCCAGCCCTACACGGGCGAAAATTTCGATGGAGAAGGAATCGCCCTGACGCACACGCGTCAGCTCCTCATCTCCTCCGAGACGGAGCCTTCCATCCGCCGATTCTCTCTCGATGGGCGGCTGTCGGAGGAGCTGCCCGTACCCTGCGCTTCGTGGTTGCCCCTGCGGGGGAGGCCACCACGAACCGAAGCCTGGAG
>JACDAU010000259.1 GCA_013695265.1 Chloroflexia bacterium | reverse complement strand
GAAGGACCAGCGCGCGTCTATAGCCTGGATGCCGGACGGCCCAGCCGAGAGGCGGGGCTGCGCGGCGTGGGGCGCTCGTCGGCCCGGCGCCGGCTGGTACCGGTGGTGCGGCACGCGCTGCTCGCGGGGGTGGCTCTGCTCTTCATGGTGCCGTTCTACTGGATGGTGATAAGTGCGCTCAAAGACAACACGGAGATCTTTGCCCGACCCATTCAGTGGTGGCCGCGCAGCATGCGGTGGGAGAACTTCGGCACCGCGATGAATTATCCCGGCTTCCCGTTCCTGCGTCTGTTGTGGAATAGCGTGTATTACTCCGGTACCGTCACCGTCGGCACAGTCATCTCGTGCGCGGCGGTGGGCTACGGCTTCGCGCGGTTGCGCTTTCCGGGACGTGACCTCTTGTTCATCCTCACCGTTGCCACGTTGATGATCCCACCGATTGTGACGTTTATACCGACGTACGTGATCTTCAAGAACGTCAACTTACTGGGCACCTATGCACCACTCATCATCCCGAACTGCCTGGGCAACGCCTTCTTCATCTTCCTCATGCGCCAATTCTTCAAGGGGCTTCCGTGGGAGCTCTCGGAAGCGGCGAAGGTGGACGGAGCGGGCGAGCTGCGCATCTTCTGGCAGATCATGCTGCCGCTCGTGCGTTCGGCGCTCATGGTCGTGGCGGTATTCACCTTCCTGTACACCTGGCACGACTTCTTCGGGCCGCTCATCTATCTCTCGGACGTGAGCCAGTACCCGCTCTCGCTGGGGCTGTTCGCCTTCCGGGCGCAGCGTACGACCGAGTGGGCCCTGCTGATGGCGGCGTCCACGCTCGCGACGGCGCCCCTCGTCGTGCTCTTCTTTTTCACGCAACGCTATTTCCTCGGCGGAATCGCCATGACGGGGATCAAGGGGTGACGGATGCGACCAGTGTGTTCGGGTCTGGACCCTCTATGAGCCCGGTGGCGACTGATTCCAAGTTATGGGGCTCGTTCGGACAAGGGAGGAGGTTGGTGCATGGCTAGGAGGATCCGTGTCGGGCTGATCGGGTGTGGCAGCCTTTCACTCATTGGCATCCTGCCGCAACTCTCGGAGCCCGACGCACAGGAGCGCATAGATCTCGTGGCGGTGTGCGACGTGGTGGTGGAGCGCGCGAGGCAGACCGCGGCGCAGTTTGGGGTTCCGCACTATCACGGCGATGCTCGGGAGTTGATACAGCGAGATGATATAGATTTGGTCCTCGTGATCACTCCCATCCCGTACCACCACCAATACGCGATGGCCGCGCTTCAAGCTGGGAAGCACGTGTACGTGCAGAAGACGATGGCCACGACGTATGACGAAGCTCGGGAGATGGTCGATGCGGCCTGTGAGCGTGGCCTCACGCTCGTCGCCGCACCGGGCCAGATGCTCGCCCCGGCAATGCGGCGGATGAAGGACCTTGTCGAGCGTGGCGCCCTCGGGAAGGTGTACTGGGCTTGGGGTAGCACCGGCGGCTGGGGCCACGACTACGAGCCGACACGCCACGGTGAGGACGTCATGCACTCGGTCGATCCGTCCTGGTACTACAAACCGGGCGGCGGACCGATGAGGGATGTGGCGGTGTACGTGCTCCACAGCCTTACCGGCATCCTGGGTCCTGTCCAACGCGTGGCGGCGATGTCCGGGACCGCGCTGCCCGAGCGACGCTGGCGCGAGAAGATCATTCCCGTGGATGTGGACGACAACACGCTGGTTATGCTCGACTTCGGAGGGGCGACGTTCGCCGTCGTGGGCGGGCACAGCGCGGCGACCGGCCGGCTCGTCCAGTGGGGGTCGATTGGCATCTATGGATCGGATGGCGCAATCGAGACCCTCGAGATCGAGCCGCTCAGCGGACACCCAACGAAGCTGCACGTCTCCAGCAGGCGGCCGCTGCCCGAGACCGGGGATTCCGGGAGTGCAGAGATCGAGGATACGGTCATCGGGCTGCCGTATGTCACGCAGGCACACGCGGCCATCCCGGAGCCGCATGTCTACGCGGACATCATGCATTGTGTGGAGTGCATTCGCGACGGGAAGCGACCGGAGGCGTCGGGCGAGCACGCCGCCCACGTCGTGGAGATCATCGAAAAGGGGTATCTCGCTGCGCGAACCGGCCGGACTCAGGATCTGACGAGTACATTCTGAGGCACTAGCAATGGTCAAGGAGTGCTGAGCCACGAACCCTGTTGATTGCAGTACTTCGTTCGGACCTGGGTGTTAATACTGAAGGACTCAACGTAAGCGACGAAGGAGCACAACATGCCCGAAGGGATTCTGGAGCGCATAGAGCGGCAGGGTGTCGTGCTAGGTGACGGCGGGTACCTTATAGAACTCGAGCGG
>JACDAU010000256.1 GCA_013695265.1 Chloroflexia bacterium | reverse complement strand
GCGTGGTGGAGCGATCCCACTGCTCATCGCGGTATGGCGGATACGCGACTATTCAGCCGGATCCCGTAGGTCCAGTCAGGAGATAGCGATGCTCGCTCACCGTCTTGACCCACTGCTATCACCCGCTTCCCTCGCCTTTGCGAGGCCGTTACCGGAAGGTGCTTCGCACCTTGTTCACGCCGACTGGGGATCGAACCCCCACAAACGTTGGATGATGCGCAGCGTGCTGGTTGACGGCGGCTACCGGGTGGAGGCGCCCCAACCAGTCGGCGACGCGACCACGCTGGTGCAGCGGCTTCGCGCAGAGGCTGGGCCGGACGCGTCGATCCTGCTCGGCTTCGACTTTCCGATCGGTGTGCCTGCCGCATACGCAGAGCGCGCGGGCATCACCGACTTCGTGCCGTTCCTGCTCGGCCTGGGACACGGTGAATGGGCGGAGTTTCTGGAGGTGGCGCGCGAGGCTGGACACATTAGCCTCAGGCGACCGTTCTATCCGTATGCCCCCGGCGGTAAGCGACGGCAGCATCTGCTGGATGGGCTGGGCGTCCGTTCCTGGCACGAACTGCTCCGTCGCTGTGACCACGCGCATGACACGCTTGTATCCGCCTCCCCGCTGTTCTGGACGCTCGGACCGAAGGCGGTCGGTAAGGCGGCCATACTCGGCTGGAAAGAGGTGCTGATTCCCCCATTGCGCTCGGGTGCAGGGGACGTGCGCCTCTGGCCGTTCCAGGGGACGCTGCCCCAGCTTGTCGGGCGGGGTCGCACGGTGATCGTGGAGACCGCCGGCGTCACTCTCACACCGGACCTGTGGGAACAGCTCGATAACGGCTTTTGCCCGGCGCCTGGCGGAGAGGATCCGTTCGACGCTACAGTGGGCCTCTTTGGCATGTTGAACGTGGCGCTCGGATACCGCAGCTGCGCGGTGCCAGACGATGAGCAGGTCCGGCGCGTGGAAGGCTGGATGTTTGGACGGCCCGTCTGAATGGTGCGGTTCAGCAGCCGGGTCGTGCTGGTACGCGATCACTCCGTCGCGCTCATCCGGCGGGAGCGCGAGTCGGCGACATACTACGTGTTCCCTGGCGGCGGAGTGGAGGAGGGGGAGACGTTTGAGGACGCTGCAGTGCGAGAGGCGTATGAGGAGCTTGGGGTGCGGGTGCGCCTGGGCGCGCTCCTGCTTGTCTTCGACGCGCCCGATGGGGAGCAGCGCTACTATGCCGCGCAGCTAACCGGTGGAACGTTTGGTACTGGCGTTGGAGCGGAGTTCCGTCAGCAGTATGGCGGGATGCGAGGACGGTACACGCCAGTGTGGATACCGGTTGCTGACGTCGCCTCGCTCGATGTGCGCCCATCGGAGATATTGCGTGTGCTGCCGTCCCTGCTCCAGCGCTCCTCCCCGTCGGGCAGCCGTTGGGATTTGGGCAGAAGCGCTTAGTAGTTGCCCGCCTCGGCGTCGAAGTAGATCAGTCTGCCCTGCTTGGCCGCCGCCTCGTTGGGGAGGGATCGCGGGTCGGGCTCGATGCGCGCGTACGAGCTATGGTAATACAGGAGCGGGTCTCCGCCTTGTTCCGCGATGTCCAGCGATTCGACCGTGCCGAAAAAAACGGTGTGATCGCCCTGCTCGGTTACGTCCGCGAGCCGGCAATCAACCCAGCCGAGGCAGCCCGCGATGATGAGCGAGCCCGTCGATGCGGTCGAGGTCTCGATGTCGGCGAACTGATCGGGGGGCCTCTCGCGCCGGCTGTACCGCTGTGCCAGTTCGATCTGCTCCGCGCGAAGGATATTCACCGCGAAAACCCCGGAAGCGCGGATCGCATCGTTGGTCGTGATGCCGCGGCTGACGGATACCAGCACGATGGGTGGGTCGAGGGAGATCGAGGTGAAGGAGTTGGCCGTCATCGCCCAGGGCTCGCCGCTGCGGGTTGTGGTCGTTACAACCGTCACGCCGGTCGCGAACTGACCCAAGACCCTCCGGTACAGCAGGCTGTCAAAATCCATGAAACCCTCCAGACGGCATCAGGCGGCTTGGTTCGAGTTGGGCGATGTGGTCATGGTAAATGCCGGTCATGGGCTGTGTCAACGCGGCGGCTACCGGGCGATTGGTACGCAGAGCGAAAGGGAAGGAGTGCCGAAGAAGGAGTACGACTCAGAAGCGAACGAACCCAGCTATGAGTTTTCCGTCAGTGACATTTCACGGGCCAGGTTCCACGCGATCTGCAAGTCTGCCTTGCGCAGCTTGCTGCCTCCGATCCCTACCCCCGCCACCCCGAGATAGCCGTCAGAGCCGGTCCGGTTAGCGAAGCCGATGTGGCGATTGAGTCCCTGCACATCGCTCCAGGTCATCTCCGGCCACTCCTGCATCAAGGTGGCGATGTTCGACGCGACCCAGCGTATTCGATACTCCACGGTACTCATCAGTCAGCGTCCCTCCGCCGGACGGATCGGGGCTAATTCGGATGGGAAAAGACGGGCGAACTCATCGACGAACATTTCCCAGACGATCTCATGCTCACCCCGCCGCAGCTCCTAAAACGAGCGTACCCTCTGGTTTTCGTTTCGTCCCCACCGGACAGGATAGTTTCGAGCGGTCTTACTGCTTATCACGGTGTTTGGGACGTGATAGTCGTGACGAACAAGCAGTGGCGGTTGGTGTTTCCGTCGTTGCGGACTTGGCCTCGTGTAACATATTCAGGAAGCAATGTGTTAAAGAGACGAGCGGTGATGCCGACGCCGTGTTGGCCGTGAACGGTCCGGGGGAAGTGTGGTTCTGATATCTTCTGTGTTCCTGGGGCTGGCGGCACTGATCACGCTGCTGGTGCTCGTCTCGATGCTCCGATGGCCGGCCTTGCGGCGGATTGGCTTGCGCAACGTTGGTCGGCGCAAGTGGAATACGTTGCTTGTGGTCGTTGGGTCGATGGTGGGCACGGCGCTGATTGCCGGCTCGCTCGTGCTCAATGACAGCACCGGGCGCTTTCAGTACCAACAGGCGGAGAAGACCCTCGGCGAGATCGATGAGGTCGTTCAGCTTTCCAGTCAGCGGCTGCCGAACGACACGCGTCCAATCCCCGCGTTCGATCTGGCGGCGGTCCAGAATATCACACCACTGGCGATTCGCGAGCAAACGCTGCTGTATCAGGAATCGGTGTACGAGGTCGATGGCCTGCTACCCGCGCTGACACAGGAAGTCCCGGCGGAGGTGCTCGAGAACGGTTCAGCGGAGATCCTTCTGACTAGCCCAGCCGTGACGCTGGTCGGGGTGGACTGGGAGCAGCTTCGGCAGTTTGGCTTGGACCCACCGGCGGTGGCGCAGCGCCCTGCGCCAGGCTCCGGTGGGGTATACGCGTCCGAACGGTTGGCCCGCGCGCTGGAGTTGCGCGCGGGTTCCCGGCTGCGCCTGCGCGGGCCGCGCGGCGGCCAGGAGTTTACGGTCGCCGAGGTGCTGCCGGAGCAGGGTGTCCAGGGCTATATCTCGCGCTTCTCCAGCGCCGAGGGGACGATTGTGCTCGACCTTGCCGCCGCGCGGAGACTGCTCGGCGTCGCGCCGTCCCAGGTGAACACCCTTTTCGTGAGTAATCGGGGAGATGTGGTGTCCGGCGCGGCGGCGTCTGTGCCGGTTGCCGAGGCGGTGCAGGAGCTGTTGAAAAGGCGGGCGCCGGGCGGGAGCTTCGGGGTGTCGCAGGTCAAGCAGGACACGCTGGAGCCTGGGTTCAGTATCGGCGATATCTTTTTGATGATCAGCAGCTTCGCGATCCTTGCGGGGATCTTGCTCATCATCAACATTTACACGATGCTGGCCGAGGAGCGCAAGGGAGAGATGGGGATTCTGCGTGCCGTGGCGCTCAGGCGCGGCGGTCTGGTGCGGCTCTTCGTGTACGAGGGGTATGCGTACAGCATTCTCGCCTCGCTACTCGGCACGCTCGCGGGGGTTGGGGTGGCGGCGGGGTTGGTCTGGGGTCTGAACCGGTCGGTCTCGGCATTCGAGGGACTGCCCGGCTTCAACGTCCGCATCCCGTTCTACACCCGGCCACAAAGTCTGCTGCTCGCCGCAGCGTCGGGTTTGCTCATCACCTTCCTCACGGTCTTCTTCACCTCGCTTCGGATTAGTGGCCTGAACATCGTGACCGCGATCCGCGATCTGCCTGAGCAGCGGAACACGCGCAAATCGAGACTCTGGCTGGTCGTGCAGACCGGCGTGCTGTTGCTGGGAGCTACTGGCGCGCTCGCTGGCTTCAGTTTACCCAACGGTTACCTGATGCTGGTTGGGCCGGTGCTCGCCGCGTTCGGCTCCGGGTTCCTGCTCGCGCGCGGCTTACCAGCACGCGGGGTCTGGACGCTTATTTGCGCCCTGGTGATGGCGTACGCTTACTTCGCGAACGAGCTCCAGCCTGTGGCGGACGCGAACAACGACAATCCGGCGATGTTCTTTCTCGAAGGCTTTTTCCTTGTGCTGTCTGCGGTACTACTGACGACGTTCAACCTGAACATCGTGTTCTCTGGGCTGCGCGCGCTAATCCGGCGGAGCCCGACGCTCGCGCCGATCCTGCGGATAGCCGTCGCGTACCCAGCAGCGCGGCGGGCGCGCACTGGCTTTACTCTCGCGATGTTCGCGCTCGTTCTGTACATTGTGACGATCAGTTCGATCTTCAACAGTACGCAAACCGCGGCTTCGGAGCGGACGCGGGATAACCAGCTCAGCGGCTACGACGGCTTCACGCAGCCAGGCCCGGTGACACCGATCACCGGCTTCGACGCCCGCGTTGGGAGCAACGCCGTGCTGCGCGAGAGCGTGGCGGACCATGCCGAGATTCGTGCCGGGCAGGTCGAACTTCCGAAGTACGCCGCCGCGGAGTATCAGACTCCGTTCGGCCCGCCCACGGGGGCGCCACCACCAGGGGCGAAGCTCGCGGAGTACCTTACTTTCGCTCCTTCGAGTTACCTCGACCGCACGACCGATGCGTTGGACCTCCGGGCGGCGGAGTACCCAAGCGACCGCGCAGCGTGGCAGGCACTTTCCCGCGATTCGAGTCTGGCGATTCTTAGCTTCCCGTACAACGGTGAGCGCGATTTCCAGGCGCGTCCGGAACTCGGGCCGGGGGATGTCCTGCACGTGCGTGATCCGGTCTCGGGACGGGAGGCGACGAAGACGATCATCGCCCGCATGGCCCCGCCCAACGGGTTTGCGCTCGGTGTGATCAATGGAGTAATCCTGGGCGAGGCAGCGGCCACGGAGTTCCCACAATTGGAAATGGCGAGCACCTTTCTGTTTCACGTAACGGAAGGCGCGGATCCGGTAGCCGTAGGCCGCGAGCTCAAGCGGGAGTTCGCCGGGAACGGAGCGCAGAGCTTTTTGGTGGCGGATTTGGTGGGTCGGATCGAGTCGTTCATGAACACGTTCGTCCGGATCGTGCAAGCCTTCCTGGCATTTGGCCTGATTGTCGGTGTCGCTGGCCTCGCCGTAATCAGCGCCCGCGCGGTGCACGAGCGCCGGCGTGACATCGGCACGCTGCGCGCCGTGGGCTTCCCCCGCTCGGACATTGGCTGGCAGTTCATCGTGGAGAGCTCACTGGTTGCGTTGCTCGGCATCGGCATCGGGATCGCGTCTGGCACCCTGGGCGGATATAACCTCTTCCGCTTCGCCGTCGATAACCCCGACGCGCGGTTTGTGTTTCCGTGGGGAGAAATGGCGCTGATCGGTCTCGGCGTCTGGATCGCGGCACTCGTGTTCACGATCGTCCCGGCCTTTCGGGCGTCGCAGGTTCCGCCGGTCGAGGCGCTACGATATCAGGGATGAGCAATGCGGCTGGCGAACGGGCCGTCAGGTGGCAGGGGTATGGTCCGCCGGTATAAGCTGGTAGGTGAGGATGAAGAATGTTTCGCAGAAAGCAAAGAGATGCCACGGTGCCGCAGGATCCTAACGGACTCATCGTCGAGGCGCGGAACGTGAGTAAGAGCTACCGTACCGAGGAAGACGAGGTCGTCGTGCACGCCCTGCGTGATGTGAGCCTCGCGGTCGAGAGGGGCGAAATCGTTGCCATCATGGGGCCGTCCGGCTGCGGCAAGACGACGCTGCTCAACGTGCTCTCCGGACTCGACAGCATTGACTCCGGCGAGATACTCATCGCGGGCAGGCAGCTCCATTCTCTCAGCGATGCGAAGCGGACGGACTACCGCGCCCGAAGCATGGGGTTTATTTTCCAAAGCTTCAATCTAATGCCGGTGTTGTCCTCCGTGGAGAACGTCGAACTGCCGCTGCTCGTGAGCGGCGTGCGAGTGGACGTGGCGCGCAAGAGGGCGCTGGAGACCCTCGACCACGTGGGTCTGGCGGACCGCGCGAAGCATAAACCAAACCAGCTTTCCGGGGGGCAGCAGCAGCGGGTCGCTATCGCGCGTGCGCTCGTGAACCAGCCGGCAATCGTGTGGGCCGATGAGCCGACGGGGAACCTGGACTCCGACACATCGCGCGAGGTGCTCGACCTGCTGCTAGGCCTGAACCGCGACAACGGCCAAACGTTCGTGATCGTGACGCACGACGCCAGCGTCGGCGCGCTCGCGAACCGAATCGTGGAAGTGAAGGACGGCCAGATCGTGTCCCACTCCGGCGAGCCACGGCAGGCGGTCGCGAGCGCGTGAGTGTGCCGGTACTCACGTGGGCGGATCTGCCGCACCGGGAGCTGACATACGACCCTGGCCTACTGAGCCTGCGCTGGACGTTCGGTTGCGGGCAGGCGTTCCGGTGGCGGGACGCAGGTGGCGGGTGGTGGACGGGGGTCGTATCGGGATGCGCCATCCGCGTTCGCACCGAAGGTGACCGAATCGTTTACGCGTCCTACCCGGATATCTCTGCGGGTTTCTGGTCCGAGTACCTGCGCCTCGACTTCGACCTGGCGCGGATGTATGCCGAGCTGGGCGCGATCGATTCCCACGCGGCACGTGCCTTCGAGCGCTGGGCCGGTTTGCGCCTCCTCCGGCAAGATCCCCTGGAGACCGTGACGACGTTCATCTGCACCACGGCCAACACCATCCCCAGGATCATCCGCGCCGTCGAGGGAATGAGCCGCGTGTGGGGGCGGCACATCGCGACCATCGAGGGAACGGACTATCACGCTTTCCCGTCCCCGCAGGTGTTCAGCGCGGCGTGCATCTCGGCACTGGAGCGCGACTGCAACCTCGGGTATCGCTCCCGCGTTCTGGTGCGTGCGATGGAGGTGATCGTGTCGCTGCCAGAGGGCTGGGCGGCGTCGCTTCGGGACGCGCCGTACGCCGAGGCGCAGGCAGAGCTGATGCGTTTGCCGGGCGTCGGGCCGAAGGTCGCGGACTGCGTGTGCGTCTTTGCCCTGGACAAGGACGAGGCGGTTCCGGTGGACACGCATATCCGGCAGATCGCAATCGACTTGTACCTGCCAGAGATGGCGCAGCGTTCGCTCACGACCAATACATACAATCGCATAGCCGGTGCGTTCCGCGACCGGTTTGGCGAGCGTGCTGGCTGGGTTCAACAGTATCTGTTTTACTCCCACCTGATGCGTCACCGTGATATGCCCGTCCTCTAATCACGGCAGGTGCAGAGACCAGGGCGCGCCCAGAGAACTACACTCTACGGATTGGCCCTGCCACGGCCACGCCGTCGCGGAGTAGTCGCTAAACCCGGAACAGTGAGACACGACGGTTCTTGTATCTACTCCGCTGCCGCTTTATCGAGGGAAGCAACCGCCTGGCGCAGCAGCGACTCGGCTTTAGCCCGGCTGTCGGCGACGCAGACGGCTCCGAGCTTGCCGTGCTCGGAGAGCGCCCCGATGAGGTGAAAGACAACCCCTTGCTGTGTCGTGTGGTCGAAGGTCAGGTTGTTCTCTGCAATGATGTCCATCAGATCGTCGGGTGTCAGCCCGCTGTATGCCGGATTGTGCAGGTTATCAGAGGCGACGTATGAACGGGACTCGCCTGCGGCGGTCCGGTGCTCGCCGCTGGCGGTATCGTAGCTGCCGCTGGTCAACGCCTGTAATGTGAGGTATGGATGCGTCGTGCCGCCCATGCGCAGGTTGATTTCGACGGCGAAGTGCTCCCAGCCGTTGGCGCGTCGGACGGAGATGAAATCGACTCCAAAGCGTCCCACGACGTCCCGGTCTCGCAGGACTGCGGCGATGCGGTGTCCCGCTGCCTGGATATCCTGCACATACGCGTTGTCGGCAGGAAACGAGCAGCCGAGAAACACCTGACCCGACGGGCCACCCATGACCTGGTCGTGCGTAGAGATGATCTGCACCGTGCCCGCTGGGTCAATGTGGCACTGGACTGACGGAGAGCGGATCTCGTCGGGACCATCTGTTTCCACGAATGCTTCTACGATGCCGCCCGTGCGCGCAAGCTTCTCGATGTAGTGGTCCCAGGTCTCGTTCGGCGCCTCGAAGCGGAGGCGGTGGGGGAGTTCGGCCTCGATCCACGAGGTCAGAGCGCGTCCCGAGGGTGCGTCGTCGTACGGGAATAGCGCGTTCCCGATGCCGGAGAAGCCCTCGTTCTGCTTGACCACGGCGCGCCGCAGCGTTGGCC
>JACDAU010000254.1 GCA_013695265.1 Chloroflexia bacterium | reverse complement strand
GTCCAGGCTCTCCGCGCACACCCGCAGCGCCGCGATGACCTGGGGGCCGTACGCCGCAGGGCGACCGGCGCGCCGGCTCGGCCCGCGGCGTACGGGCGGCCTCGGGCCTCCCCTGAGGAGTACCTTCGCGTACGTCCGGTCGTACCCCGTCAGCTCCACGAACTCGTCTATCAGCCGCGTCTTCTCCCTCCTTCCTCCCGCCTCCAGGTACCGCTCGTGTATCCTCCTCGCCACATCCCTCTTGCTCTCCGGCCTCACGTCACCCATCCTCCACTCACCCTTTCGGCAAGATGGGTTGTGATGCAACGACTACTCCTTCGGCACTATTAATTGTGATGCAATGCGGGGTCTTGACTTGTTTCGTGCGACGCCCATATAATCGTGTGATTGGCACCTACACGCAGGGCGATACGTTCTGCGCTATTCTGTGTGAGAAGGAGGTGATAGTTCATGGCCGAAGTGGTCGTTGGCGATAATGAGAGCTTTGAAAGCGCGTTGCGCCGGTTCAACAAAAAGGTCCAGCAAGCGGGCATCCTTGCGGAAGCGCGTCGGCGCGAGCATTACGAGAAGCCGAGCGTGAAGCGCAAGCGCAAGGAAGCAGCGCGCAAGCGGAAGAACGAGAGTAGGGGAGCACGGCGCTCCGCAGCATAGTTTCGGGAGGATCGAGTGAGCCTCACATCCAGGCTCGAGGCGGACCTGAAAGTGGCAATGCGCTCCCGTGATGAGTTGCAGCGGGACACTATTCGTCTGGTGCTCTCCGCGCTTCGCAACCAGCAGATCGAGAACAGAGCTCCTCTGGAAAACCAGCAGGAGCTTTCTGTTGTCCAGCGGGAAGCGAAGCGCCGGCGGGAGAACGCCGTGGAATATGAGCGGGTACAGCGGCCTGATATGGCCGAGAAGGAGCGAACGGAGCTCCGTATCATGGAGATGTACCTGCCGCAGCCGTTGGACATAACGCAGGTAAGAGCGCACGTGCTCCGTGCCATCAACTCCACAGGAGCCTCAACGCAAAAAGAAATGGGGCGCGTGATGGCCGTCGTGCTGCCGGAGCTCAAGGGCCGGGCGGACGGCACGGTCGTCAGTCAGATGGTGCGGGACGTTCTGCGCGAGCGTGAGGCGTCCACCTGAGCGCGGACCCGAGTGTGGCTGAGACCAATACAGGGTACGTGATTGATGTGTTACCCTCGGTCACGACGTTCGAGCGTTTCAGGGCGCCGGTCGCGCGATGTGTCGAGGCGGCGTTGCGCGCGGAAAACGGTCCGTTCGGTAGCCAGATCGCCGTTGTGTTGTGCGGTGATGCTGAGATTGCACTCTATCACGAGCGCTTCATGAGCATCCCCGGACCGACCGACGTTATCTCGTGGGCCGCGGATGCGCCACTCGGCGATGTCATGGTGTCGTGCGAAACGGCGCGCCGGCAGGCAGCGGCGTACGGAAATTCTTGGGAGCGGGAGGTATGCGTGCTCGCGGTCCATGGCACACTTCATCTGCTTGGCTGGAGTGACCACAACTCCGAGGATCGACACGAGATGCAGGTACGGGTCGATGCCATCATTGATGGGTGCCACACCCGGGAGCCGGACTACAGCGGTGGGCACCACCCATGAGCCGGGTAGGGGCAGGTCTCCGTGCCTGCTTGCGGGCCGCAGCCCGCCCCCTGCCATTCCGGAGGTTCAATCTTCTTGCTCACCGCTGTACGCCGGGGACGCAAGGCGGAACACGCCCGAGCAGTGCAGGCGTCTCAATGATTTATACGAGCTGATGTGGGTGTACTACAACCTCTTCCAGCCAGTGCTGCACCTGGTGGAGAAGAGCTACGAGAACGGCAAGCTCAAGAGGAAGTGGGATGGGGCCAAGATGCCATACGAGAGGCTCAAAATGGCCGATGAACTGATTTTTCTTCAGGCGCAGTTGGAATGGTCAACTTGCCATCACCGCACTTGATTCCCGGCTGGTTCGCGCCGGGCCGCACCCGCACTCGCAGCACCAGTTCGTCCGGCTTCAGGACACAGTACCGTGTGCTCACCGCGCCTATTGCTCGTGGGGTCGTCCGGTGCTGACACGGTGCTCAATCTGCGCGCGTGTGGGCACGGTGGAGGTCCCCTCCCCTTCGATGACCAGCGAGGCAGCGCTATTGGCGAAGTGCGCCGCACGCTCGATATCGTTCGTTGCCTCCAGCTCGACGAGAAACGCGGCGGCGAACGTATCGCCTGCGCCCGTCGGCTCGACTGCGGAGCTGGCGTAGGCGGGACAGGTGCGAGGCTCACCCTCGACATATACCGTGGCACCCCGTGCTTCGTGCGTGAGCGCGACGATGCGCACCGTCTCTATGAATCGTTCCAGGGCGGAGGTCGTCGGCAAATCATCCTCACTCAACACCAGCACGTCCACCCGGCGCAGGAGGTCCTCCTCTGGTTCCCAGGGCACGGCGTATACTTCGCCCGCGTCGTTCCAGGCGCGCATCATGCCTTGTGGCGTCACACCCAGGAGCGACATACCGAATGCATGGAAGAGATCATTCGCGACCTCTCCCGCGACCGGCCCCAGCAGCACGACGCGGCTCTCACGCCACTCGACGGGAACGTCCTCGGCTGTGAGCGGCGCGGCCACACCAGAGATGATCTGTCGACGATACGCGCCGTCGTAGAGGTTGCGGAAGGTGGTAGTGGAGGGTGACGTCTTTGAGACGATACTGACACCGTCGAGCGCGGGTAGGGGCTCGAGGTCCGGGCCGCAACTGGTAACGACTGCGGTTCGCAGGCCGAGCCGTGCGCCAAGCAACCCCGCGTAAGTCGCGGTGCCGCCGAGGGTGTACGCTCCCCCGTCGTGGAGGTCCTTGCTCACATGCCCGACGACGAGCAGATCGGGCGCACCGGCGCGGGGCGCCTCACTCGGCAGGGTAGATCACCACCCGGCGTTCATCACCTTCCCCAAGACTCTCAGTCACGACACGATCGTCATCCTGGATCGCAACGTGGACGATTCGGCGTTCGCGTGGCGGCATTGGCTCGAAAGTGAACGGTTGTTGCGTTTCCAGGACGCGGCGAACCATGCGCTTAGCGAGCTGGTCCAGCACTTCCTCGCGCCGAGCGCGATAGCCGGCGACATCGACGCTGACGTTCGGCCACATCCCGACCCACTTCTGTACCATCAGGTTCAGGATGTACTGTAATGCATCCAGATTCTCGCCGTGCTTGCCGATCAGCACCCCGAGATCTTCCCCTTCCACCTCAAGCACGACCGGCGCATCGGCCTGCGTCGTGTTCACGCTGGCCGAATCGACACGGCTACTCGCGATGAGGCCGAGGTGATGGAGCAGATCGCTGAGAGCCTCCTGGCCGACCTGTGAAATGTGCATACGCTCGCTCGGAGTGAGTTCCCGCCGGTTGCTGGCGCGCGGGTTGCCCCGCCCGCGAGTTGGGCGTTGCTGCGGCGGTGCAGAACGCGCAGTAACCGAGATAAGCGCCTCGTCGGTCACGAACCCGTGCTCGTCCGGTTCGTCCGGTTGCCGAAGCACCTCGACCTCAACGTCATCAATGCCGAGCCCTAATTGCTCCAGGGCGAGATCTATGGCTTCATCGACGGTGGTCGCCGATATCTCCACGCTCCGAATATTGTTCACGGAAGACCTCGATCTTTCCCTACTATCGTCGGTACCGGTGATCGTGAGGGTTATCGCCGCTTCTTCTTGTTGCCGTTGCGATTCACCGGCTTCGGCCCCTGCCTGCGTGCCGGAGGGGAGGCCTGCCCATTCACCGCAGCCGCACGATTGCCATTACCGTTTGCGTTGAAGGTCGCAACCGTTTTGCCGATGGTGCCCGCTGCGCCGGGAAGTTGCCAGGCGTCCTCAGTGTACTTATTACCCTGCGGCACGGACTCCTCGGGTATGGGCTCAGTGGCGGTGGGCGCGGGAGTAGCCGTCTGGTTTGTGACTGCCTGCTTTACCCCATCCTCCGGTTGCTTCTGCTGCTGTTGCTGCGCCTCCATCAAGCGCTCCTGCATTCGCTGCACAAAACCTGCCTTGGTGGACACCTCGTGCGCGGCCTTAGGCGGCGGCAAGAAAGTTTTCGCCTGCTTGCGCGGGAGGAAGGGGAAGAGGTCACTGAGGGATCCCCAGCCGGTGATGAAGAACTGCTGCAGGGCGCTGAAGACGCTGGATACCGCCCAGTAGAGGACTGCCCCTGCGGGGAAGTTGATGCCGAAAACGATGACCATCAGCGGCATGAACTGCATCATCATGTTCATCTGCTTCTGCTGAGCGTCGATGACCTTATCCCGTGTCTGCATCGCCATACGGGTCTGAAAGAACTGGGCCACGGCGGCGATAACCGGGATCAGGTAATACGGATCATGCTCGGCGATCCGAGGGATCCACAGGAAGCTGTCGAGGCCCATGTCGCTTGCTTCCAGCCTCCGGATCGCCGTGTATAGCGCGAAGAAGACCGGAATCTGCACAAGCGTCGGGAGGCAGCCAGCCAGCGGGTTGAAGCCATACTGCCGGTATAACGCCATCTGCTCTGCGCTCGCGGCTGCACGGTCCTTGCCGTGCTTGCGCATGATCTCCTTGACCTGGGGTGCGAGCTCCTGTTGGCGGCGGGAGTTTCGCAAGGCGGGCAGGGTAAGCGGGATGAAGAGCGTCTTCACCAGTATCGTGAACAGGATAATGGCGATTCCGCCGTTGCCCGTCAGCCCGTAGAGCGCCTGAAGTCCTGTACCAATAACGTCCACGAGCTGATTCCAACCGGGAAAAGCCCACGCAAAAACCATCAACTATGACTCCTCAGATACCGATCCATCAAGGCACGGGGTCGTGGCCGCCCCGCGTCCACGGGTTGCAGCGGAGGATGCGCCACGCGGTCAACCATCCCCCCTTGAAGATACCATACTTCTCAAAAGCTTCATAACCATATTGGGAGCAGCTTGGGTAGAAGCGGCACGAGGGCGGCAGCACCTTCGACAACGTCGACTGATAAACGCGGATCAAACCCATAGCGGCGTAGCGCATCTGCCCGCTTACTCCTGAACCACCCGGACGGTCAACCCGAGTTCTACCAGTTGCGCGCGCACCACCGCGCACAACGCCACGAAGTCCAACTGAAGCGACTCAGGAAGAGCCGTGCCCGTCACCGCCATGGGGCGGGCCTGGTCACCATAGACGTGACGAAAGGCCTCCCGCAACCTGCGCCTCGCCTTGTTGCGGCACACCGCATCACTGAAGCCCTTGGTCGTGGAGAAGCCAAAGCGTTCCTCGTTCGAGCGTACGACACAGAATACGGTGTGATGCCCGCGGGAGCAGCGCCCGCGACGCCGCACGTGCCGCCATGCTGCCGCTTCGTGCAAGCGCTGCTCTCGGGGGAACACCGGCTGGGCGGGTTATCGGTCGCTCACCGAGAGGCGCTTGCGGCCCTTGCGTCTGCGGGCATTGATCACCGCGCGACCACCGCGGGTCTTCATGCGTGCCAGGAAGCCGTGCTCGCGCAAGCGAGGCCGCTTCTTGGGTTGGTACGTTCTCTTTGGCATTAGCCTTCATTCCTCTAAAATAGGGTGTTATGTTGCGCGATTATACTTGCCGTCTCGCGGACCTGTCAAACGGTTGACAGCGTACTGGAGGGTGACGAATAATAGCGCTACCATAACATTCCTGCTAGTCGCGAGGCATCTCGCCCCGTTTGCCGAGGACAACACCCGTGGACCTTGAGAGATTGCTCCAGACCGCAGGCACCTACCTCGCAGAGGACGATCTTGCGACGATGTCGTCTGCATACGAGGTGGCTGCGGAAGCGCACGAAGGCGTGCTCCGGCAGTCGGGGGAGCCGTTCGTCGTCCACCCAGTCCATGTTGCGCTGATTCTCGCGGAGCTCAAGCTGGATGCCCAGGCGCTCGTTGCTGCGCTACTGCATGACACGGTCGAGGATACGAGTCTTGACCTGGGTGCGATTGAGGCGCGGTTTGGGCCTGACGTCTGCCGCCTGGTGGACGGCCTGACGAAGCTTGGCAAAATCCGCCTGGCGCCCGGTGAGGACAAGGGCCGCAGGGAGCAGGAGGCGCAGGCGGAGAACCTGCGCAAGATGTTCCTCGCGATGGTCGAAGATCCGCGCGTCGTGCTGATAAAGCTCGCAGACCGGCTGCATAATATGCGGACGATTGCCGCGGTTCCGCGCGAACGGCAGATCGAGAAGGCGCGCGAGACGCTGGAGATCTATGCTCCGTTGGCGAGCCGCCTGGGAATCCACGAGTTCAAGGGTGAGCTGGAAGATCTGAGCTTCCGGGTTCTGCAACCTGAGAAGAGCCGCGAGCTTGCGGCCATGATCACGAAATCCGGTGGTGGCAGGCAAAAATACATCGACCGGATCATCCGCACGCTCCAGCGCGCGCTGCACGAGGAGGGTGTCGAAGCCCAGATCTCCGGGCGACAGAAGCGGCTGTACAGTATTCACAACAAGATGCTACAGAAACGTCGCCCGTTCGATCAAATCTTCGATGTGGTCGGGATTCGGATTGTCACGGAGGAAGTGATGGAGTGCTACGCGGCGCTGGGAGTCGTGCACGGCATCTGGCGTCCCATCCCCGGTGAGTTCGATGATTACATCGCCATGCCCAAGGAGAGCATGTACCGCTCGCTGCACACCGCCGTACTCGCCCTCGATGGCCGACCACTGGAGATTCAGATACGCACGAGCGACATGCACGAGGTTGCGGAGCACGGCATCGCCGCTCACTGGCGGTATAAGGACCGAGGCAAGCGCGACTCTATCGCAGAGTTCCGCGTCGCGTGGCTGCGGCAGCTCCTGGAGTGGCGTGATGACGTGGCTGACGCCTCGGAGTTCGTCGAGTCCATGAAGAACGACGTGCTCCAGGAGCATATCTACGTGTTCACGCCGACCGGTGATGTTATCGAGATGCCTCGGGGTGCGACCGTAATCGACTTCGCGTACCGAATCCACACGGACGTTGGCCACCACTGCGTCGGCTCGACGGTGAACGAGCGGCTGGTGCCGCTCGACTACGCGTTGCAGAGCGGTGATGTGGTGAAGATCCGAACCAGCAAGGCAAAGCACGGGCCGAGCCGCGACTGGCTGAACTCGGCCCACGGGTACGTGCGAACGGCGTCCGCACGCGAGAAGATTCGGCAGTGGTTCCGCAGGCAGGAGCGGACGGAGAACA
The DNA here is from genome assembly GCA_013695265.1 of Chloroflexia bacterium. Lineage (GTDB taxonomy): Bacteria > Chloroflexota > Chloroflexia > Thermobaculales > Thermobaculaceae > JACDAU01. The sequence goes on along the minus strand of JACDAU010000254.1, from coordinate 3,637 downwards.
TCACCCACGGACGGGACATGCTGGAACGTGAGCTGAAGCGGCTCGGCCTTGACCATCTGAAGCTGGAGGATGTCGCGGCGCAGTTCCCGATCTACCTGAAGCTGGACGACTTTCTTGCAGGCGTTGGGTATGGTGCGGTCAGTACCTCACAGATCGCCGGGAAGCTGGTCGTTCACGAGCAGAAGGACATCCTTTCCGAGCCAACCCACGTGCGACCCGCAGCGACGGTGTCCGACGTGCAGGTCATGGGCGTTGGCGACCTGCTCACCACGCTCGCCCGCTGCTGCACCCCATTGATCGGGGATGACATCGTCGGCTTCGTGACACGCGGCCGCGGTGTGAACATCCATCGCAGGGATTGCTCGAACCTCGGCAGTGCTGACGTCGCCCGCCTCATTCCCGTATCGTGGAGCGGCGCTGGGACGCAACTGTACTCCGTCGTGCTCCAGGTGATCACGGTGGACCGGGTGGGCGTGTTGCGCGACGTGAGCACGGTGATCTCGAACGAGCGCGTGAATATGCGCGATGTGCAGACGTTCGATCACAAGGACCAAACAGTGACGATGCAGTTCACCGTCGATGTCGCCGATGCCGAGGTCGTGAGCAGGCTGCTACTGAAGCTGGAGCGCCTTCGCGATGTGATCCAGGTGCGTCGTCGCGGTCGCAGTGGTTTGGCGGTGACGAAGATCTCCTGATTCCCATAGAGAAACTGGCCCCCGGAAGCAGTATTGTGGAGTTGTGCACGTCCTGCAGCCATCATGCTGCTCGCCACCTCCCGGTCATGAAACGTAGCGTGCTGCCGACGACCCTCCCGCATCGTTCACGCGTCCTTGTACGAAACGAGGAACCATCTGTGCTCATGTATCACGGGATCCGCTTCGTGCGTCTCCTGGCACCCCATGTGCCACGGACGGTCGGCTACAGGATTTGTGTTCTGCTCGGCCTTGTCCTCTGGCGTTTCAACGCCCCTTCGAGACGCAAGGTGGAGGACAACCTGCGCTACATCCTCGGCCCGGATGCTTCCCCGTTGCGCCTGCAACGCGCGGTGCGGGACACGTTCATCAATCTCTCGAAGGACTACTACGAACTTGTGCTGCTGGGCAGCATAGGCAGGGAGGAGATTCTGGACTCCGTCATCGCGAGCGGGCTGGACATTGTGGACCGTGAGCTTGCGGCAGGCAAAGGTGTCATTGTTGTGTTCTTCCACACATCGGGCTTCAATCTCGCAATGCAGCAGGTGCTGACGCGGGAGTGGCAGTCATCGGTTGTCACTGAGCCCTTAGCCCCTCCAGCTATGCGGCGGCTGGTAGACGGACTGCGCTCGGCGCTCGGCATGCGGCTGATCACCGCCGATCGCGCGGGCGTGCGTGCTGTCCTCCGTACCCTGCGGGCGAACGACGTGGTGGGACTCGCCGGCGACCGGGGCACGTCCGGGACGGGAGTCTGGGTTCGCCTCTTCGGTCATCCCGCGTTCATGCCCGCGGGCGCCGCCGCGCTCTCACTGCGCTCCGGCGCGTGCATCGTGCCTATGCGGACCTGTCGGCTGGCCGACAACAGAGTCTTGCTGCAGGTCGAGCCCCCGATCGAACGGTGGCGTACCGGAGAGTTCGACGCGGACGTGCGAAGTATCACCCAGGCCCTGGCTACGCGATTCGAGAGCTATATCCGCGAGCGGCCGGAGGAGTGGGTGGTGGCCCGCAGGGTTTGGAAGGAACCACCCGCCGTAAGCGAGGCCACGCAGGTGCCGCAAAGCGGTCCCGCGTCTGTTGCCGCCGTGCTGTAACCAGTGCTGGTGCACTCACTCCACGTCTCCAGGTTGCTGTACCCACCCGGTGACGGCTCGCACAAAACCCCCTCAGCCGCGATCGCTATCGTAGGCTTCTGTGGCTGGGGGCGGACTGGCAGCCCGGCTTACGTTTCCGGCGCGTGCTTGCAGCGATTCTATCTCGCTCTGCAGTTGCAGAATCTGCTCGCGCATGTGGAGAATAACCTCCACCGCAGCCAGGTTCACGCCGAGTTCGTCCATCAGCCGCTGGATGCGCTGGAGTTGCGCGATATCCTCGTCAGTGTAGAGACGGACCTTGCCGCGCGAGCGGTGGGGCGTGACCAGCCCCAGGCGTTCGTAATGGCGCAGCGTCTGGGGATGGCAGCTCGCAATGCTTGCCGCGACACTGATGATGTATCTCGGCTGACGACTCGGTACCTGCGGCATCTTACGCGGCTCCCGCAGTTGCGCCTGAGCTTTCCAGATCTCGCAACTGCTCGAAGAGAGCGCGTTGCTGCCCGCTGACGTTCGCTGGTAGCTGCACGACTACCATCGCATACAGGTCTCCGCGCCGCGACGGGCTTTGAAGCGTTGGCATCCCCTGCGCGCGCAGCCGGAAGGACTTCTGGTTCTGTGTACCGGGCGGAATGGTGAGCGCCAGGGTGCGGCCGCTCGGCGTCGGCACCTCGACCTCGCCCCCGAGCAGGCAGGTGTATAGGCCCACTGGGATCTCGACGCGCACGCTCGCTCCCTCAAGCCGGAACTGCCGGTGTGGCTTGAAGCGCACCCGCAGGTAGAGATCACCCGCCGCCGCTCCACCGGTGCCTGGACCGCCCTTCCCGGTGATGCGCACGCGGCTGCCCTCCGAGACGCCCTGCGGGATCTTCACCTCCAGGCGGCGGTCGTCCGAGATCGTGCCCCGGCCCCGGCACGTGTTGCAGAGCTGACTTTGCCGGATACCCACGCCTCCACACTCGGGGCAGGTGACTTCGTTCTGCATCTGCAGCACGCGGCTCGTCCCGTGGAACGCCTCCTCCAACGAGATCTCCACTTCCTGCTCCAGGTCGATGCCTCGCTCCATGCGCACCCGCGTTTCGGTTGGCGCGGCGGTGCGTCGCCCCCCTGCGTTGCCAAAGAGCGTCCGAAAGAAATCCGAGAACGTGCCGCTATCGTCGGAGGTGTATTCCGTCGTGAAGCCGCCAGATGAACCGGTGTACCAGCGCGCGAAATCGGGATCCTGGCGGCCACGGGTTGTCCGCGTCGTTTGCTGGTAGCGCTCCCAGTCCCGGCCAAACCGGTCGTATTTCTTGCGCTTCTCGGCGTCGCTGAGAACCTGGTACGCCTCGTTGATTTCTTTGAAGCGCGTCTCCGCTTCGGGATTGCCGGGATTCACGTCGGGATGAAACTGGCGCGCCAGTTTGCGGTACGCAGAGCGGATATCTCCCTCGGGCGTGCTGCGATCGACACCGAGAACTTGGTAGTAATCTTTGTATTCCATACACGTGTCGCCTGTATCTCTTGCCTTCGTGCTGCTCAAAAACCAGATTCGCCACCTATAGCGATGCGTCAGCCTCTAGGGTTCAGTGCGAGGTATGCCTGGCTCCGGCGTATATCGGCCGGTACTGTTGCACTCTGTGGATCGGTGGGAAGGCCACCACCGAATACGATACAACCTTGAGCCAGCCTCAGTCAACCTTGCAGGGCCGCTGGCTCGCGTCCTTTAATTGTCTCCGACATAGTATCCGGCAGGTAGCTGCTGAACAGTGTATACAGATCGTGTGCGGTATGAATTCGCCGGACGCGTGGTGCAGCGGACGGTGGGTAGAGGATAAACGGGTATGCCTGAGCCCCGCCGAACGCACCATGCACACC
>JACDAU010000239.1 GCA_013695265.1 Chloroflexia bacterium | reverse complement strand
TCGTGGTGGGGCTCGTACTGCTCGTAACGCTGTCTCTGGCGCTGGCCCCCGATAGCGTGACCCGGCGGCTTGGCACAACGCTCGACTTTCAGCAGCGGGCCGCCACCTCGAACAGCAGCCGGATCATCTTGCTCCGCGTGGGGCTTCGGATGGCACAGGACCATCCCCTGGTAGGCGTAGGCATAGGCCGTTTCGACGATACCATGAACGAGTACGCCACGCCTCGTGAGCGGCAGTTGCTCGGCTTCGATGTGTATGAAGCGTCGCACAATCAGTACGTTGCGGCGCTCAACGACGGCGGCATCGTCGCCCTTGCAGCAATTCTCTGGCTGCTCGCGGAGATCCTGCTTGGGCTGCATCGGCGTCTCCGGCGGCCCAATGTGCCGAAACGTTACCTGTTGCTTGCGTTTGCCGCGTTCTGGTGGGCGCAGGCCGCACACTTCTTCGTGGAGTGGCAGCTTGCCCGCGAGCTGTTCTGGTTCCTGGTGGGTCTCACGGGCGCGGTGTTATATCTCACGGAGGAGCGACAACCCGAAAACAAGGAGAACCACACGTTCGTGATGCAGCCATTGCGCCCGCCGTCACCCGCCGGATAACCCCGAGCTCACCACCGGGAGTGCGGTTCGCTGACCTCGTGCGGGCACGCGTAGTGCACTGTTCGGCTGGACCGCGGTTGATATGCCCGACAGGCGATGGTTATAATTGGCGAGTCTTACGCGCCCGCCCGAAACAAACCAGGAGTTGATATGGCGACCAGAATGATTAAGGTAGCCGAGCCGCTCGTCGGCGAGGAGGAGGTTCAGGCCGTCCGCGAGGTCATCCTCTCCGGCCAATACGTCTCCGGGCGCAAAGTGGAGGAGTTCGAGCGACGCTTCGCGGAGTACACGGGCACCCGATACGCGTCGGCGGTCTCGAATGGCACTGCGGCGCTGCACACCGCGCTCGCCGCATTTGGGGTCGGGCCGGGCGACGAGGTGATCGTCCCGCCGCTCACCTTCTTCTCGACGGTTACTTCGGTTGTTCACGCCGGGGCCGTGCCCATCTTTGCGGACATCGACAGCGAGAGCTTTTGCCTTGACCCCGAGGACGTGAAGCGTCGCATCACCCCCCGCACAAAGGCGATCATTCCCGTCCATCTCTTTGGCAACGCGGCGGACATGGATGGTCTGCGCGCGGTTGCCCATGAGCACGGCCTGAAGATCCTGGAGGATTGCGCGCAGGCGCACGGCACCGAGTATCGCGGCCAGAAAGTCGGCTCGTTTGGCGAGGCCGGCATCTTCTCGTTCTACGCCACGAAGGCGATGACCACGGGCGAGGGGGGAATTGTCACGACGAACGACGAGCAGATCTACGAGTACGCTCGCTTGATGCGCGGACATGGCATGCCGGAGCGCGATACCCACGTCATGCTCGGCTATAACTATCGCATGTCCGAGATTCAGGCCGCGATGGGTCTCGTGCAACTGGATCGTCTGGAGGCTTCGAACCACGCGCGCATTGCACACTCAGAGTTTCTGCTCGCGGAGTTGCAGGACATTTCGTGGCTGCGCGTCGCCAAGGTCGAGAGCCATGTGCGCCATACATATTTCTGGTGCCCACTCTGGATCGACGAGGAGAAGCTCGGGATGCCCTTTAGTGAGCTCATCCAACTTCTTCGTTCGCGGGGTATCGAGGTACGCCAGCGGTATAAGCGGCCGCTCTACCGGCAGCCACTGATGCTCGACCGCAATTTCTATGCGAACGGCACGCCATGGCCGGGGGGTGACTATGGTGAGCCGCCCGACTACTCCGAGGTGTTCCTGCCGAATGTGGAGAAGGTCGCTGGCAAGCTGCTCGGGCTGCCGAACCACCCGAACCTGACGCCCGACGACCTCGCCTATATTGTCCGAACGTTCCACGAGATACAGCCGTCCTAGGAGGCGACCCGTGAATATCCTGATCACCGGGGGAGCTGGCTACATCGGCTCCCAACTTCTACGAGCATTGGCCGAGGGCATGGAGGTTGACCGTGTTCGTATCCTCGACAACATGCAGGATGAGAAGTTCCAGTCGCTGATGCACCTGCCCGGCGGACATCATTACGACTTCGTGCTCGGCGATGTACGCAACGAAGACGATGTGCGGCGTGCGGTCGGCGACGATACCGATACGGTGATCCATCTGGCGGCGCTCACGAACGCGACGCTTTCCTTTGACCGCCGCGACGACACGGAACTCACGAACTACGTCGGTACGCAGAACGTGGTGCGTGCGGTGCAGAAGGCGCCCCACGTAACCAGGCTCATCTACGCCTCCACGACGAGCGTATACGGCCCCACGAGCGGTACCGTGAATGAGGAGAGTCCGTGCAACCCGGCCAGCCCGTACGGAGAGTTCAAGCTCAAGGGCGAGCGCGACTCGCTGGCGCTCGCCAGGGTGACTGACGGGCGGGTGAAGCCAACCGCTCTGCGGTTCGCCACTGTTTACGGCAACTCCCCCGGCCTGCGGGTTCACACGGTGGTAAATATCTTCGCCTTCCGCGCGGCAGTAGGCATTCCGCTGGAGGTATTCGGCAGCGGAGAGCAGAAGCGGCCGTTTATCCATGTGAACGACGTAGCGCGCGCCGTTGCCTTTTGCCTTCAGGAGCCACGCACGGAGAACGAGTCGTTCAACGTGGTCGGTGAGAACGCAAGCGTGAACGACATCCTGGCGCTAATCGAGCCACGCTTCCCCCGGATGCAGGTTCGGCACACCAACAAGGAGATCCTGAACCAGATCTCGTACGAGGTGGACTGCAGCAAGCTGACGGCCCTTGGCTTCGCGCCAGAGTTGACGCTGCGGGACGGGATCGAGGAGTTCGCCGAATTGTACGGCGCGTTTACGCGCACACCGCTCGGCGTGGCGTGAAGCTCCTGATCGTGGGAGCAGGCGCTCAGGCCGCGTATGCGCTGGAGACGTTTCGTTTGACCGGGGAGCACGAGGTCCTTGCCATCCTGGATCTCCACCCGCAGGGCCGGATGGTGGGTGGCCAGGTGCTGGGAGTGCCGGTAGAAGATGCCTTGAACCGGCTCGATGGAGAATACGCCGCCCGCTTTCAGGGCGCCCTGGTTTCCTGTGCTTCCAACAGCCAGAAGCAGACCCTCGCGCGGCGGTTGGCACAGCTTGGCCTGCCGCTCGTGAGCGCCATCCATCCCACCGCAGTTATCGCGGGCAGCGCGACCATCGGAGAGGGCAGCATCGTGAACGCGCTTGCCGTCATCCAGCCCCGCGCAATCGTTGGCCGTGGGGTGATGCTCCACGCCGGAACAATCGTCGAGCATGACTGTGTGGTGGAGGACTACGCGAACCTCGCCCCCCGTGCGACGCTCGCCGGCCATGTGCGGATCGGCGCCGGGGCGTATGTATACACCGGGGCATCCGTGCTGCCGCAGGTGCGGGTCGGCGCCCGCGCCAGGGTAGGCGCTGGGGCAGTCGTCCTCCGTGACGTGCCGGAGGGGGCCACCGTCGTAGGCGTACCCGCAGCGCCGGTGGCATCGGGCAGCCCCAAGCGAGGCGCCAATTGAACATCTTGCACGGCGTCGCGCGGGCCGTACTCGGCACGTCGTTGGCGGTCCTGGCGTATACCTGGGTCGGGTATCCGTTGCTGTTGAAGCTGCTCCTGCTGCGCAAGCCGCTCTCGGAACTCACTCCTCCGCCACAATGGCCGATGGTATCGGCAATTACCACCGTGTACAACGAAGAGGAGGTTATCGGGCGCAAGCTCGAAAACCTCCTCTCGATGGAGTACCCGAAGGACTGCCTGCAGATCCTCATCGTCTCCGACGGCTCCGAGGACGGAACGGACGACGTGGTGCGCCAATACGCCGGGCGTGGCGTGGACCTGTATGTGCGGCCGGTGCGCGGTGGTGTGACGGTGGCGTTCAATGACGCGGTCTCCCGCTCGCGCGGGGATGTCATCCTCCATTCGGACGCGGACACGCGGCATGAGCCGGACTTTCTCCTGAAGCTGATGCCACACTATGCGGATCCTCTGGTCGGAGTTGCCGAGGGCGAGTTCCGGTTCCTCAACACTGAGGCGAGCGGCCTCGCGCAGAACCAGGGTCTCTACTGGCGGTTTGAGATGTTCCTGCGGCGCGCAGAGAGTCGGCTCGGCGTACTCTCGACGGTGAGTGGGGCGATCATGTCGTTCCGCAAGGACGTGTTCGAGCCGTTCCAGCCAAGCCACTCCGTGGACGGCACGCTGCCGAAGCTGGCCATACGCAAGGGATATCGGGTCGTGCACGAGCCGTCGGCCCTCGCGTACGACGAGATGGTGCGCACGGTTCAGGGGGAGTTGCGGGCACGCGTGCGCATGACCTCGCGAAACCTCGCGGGGTGGGGCGGCAAGCATGCATTCCCGCATCCGCTGCGCCATCCGGGAACCTTCACCGCCCTCGTGTCCCACAAGATTCTCCGCTGGCTTACGCCGATATTCATGATCCTCGCCCTGTGCTCCAACCTGCCACTGTTCCGTGGCAGGATCGCGCGGTTTCTGCTCGGTGGGCAGATCCTGTTCTATGCGTCGGCCGTAACTGGCTACTTGCTGGAGCTGCGGAATGTGCGGTTGCGCATCTTTTCCGCGCCATTCAGCTTCTGCCTCGCGAATCTGGGCTTTCTACTGGGCTGGTGGAAGACGCTCCGGCAGCAGCGAGTCGTCATCTACCGCAGTGAGCAGTAGGCGCAGCTCGTGAAAGACGCGCTCGATCGCCTGTGCCTGGTCACGAGCGACTATCATTTCCAGGTGGATGGAGAGATCCGCACGACGAGCGCGTTCCTGCGCTTCGTGCCCGAGCTTTTGCCACTCGCACGCAGTATCGAGGTATGCGCCCCGGTCCATGCCTCGGGCGCCGAGCGCGGCTTCAGCATCGAGTCCGAGCGAGTGTGCTACCGGCCGCTGCCGCCTTCACGCACGCTGGAGGAGTTCCTACGTCGTTTCCCGCGTGATGGTCTCACGATCACCCACGAGTTGTACGTCGGGATGCGGGGGGCGGATCTTATCTGGATCAATGGGCCACACCCGCTCCTGCCGCTCGCTGCGCTCATCGCTCGCGCCATGCGCAAACCCTACCTACTGTGGCTCCGGGGTGATATCCTGATGACGGTACGCGTCAAATACGTGGCGAGGAGCAGGCGCGACCGGCTGGCGGCACGCACCGCCTGGTACCTCGATCGTCTGATCGGCCCGTCGGCGCGCGGAGCAGCGGTGTTCTACACGGGTAGCTCCCTGGCTCGATACGGGAAACTAGCGGCATACGCACAGTCCGCGAACACGAGCCTGGTTTCGGAGGCGCAGCTCGCGACAAGGCCGCGCACGCGGGTTCACGCCCCGCTGCGCCTCCTGTGGGTGGGCCAGCTCCGGCCGGTGAAGGGGTTGCTACATCTGCTCCAAGCGCTGCGAACCCTGCGTGATGAGGGGCACAGTATGGACCTTCGGCTCGTGGGCGATGGGGAGCAACGCGAGGCGCTGACCGCGGAAGTGGCGGCGTTGGACCTGACCGATGGGGTGCGCTTCGCGGGGTATGTGGCGCCAGGGCCGGCCCTTGATACAGAGTACGAGGAGGCCGACGTGTTTGTGTTGCCGAGTTTGTCGGAGGGGATACCGAAAGTGCTCTTTGAGGCGATGGCGCGAGCCTTGCCGGTCGTTGCCACGGAAGTCGGTGGGGTCCCGGATGTGGTATGTGATGGGGAGAATGGGCTGCTGGTTTTGGCCGGTGACGCCCGCGCTTTGGCCCGCGCACTCTCCCGGATAGGCTCCGACCGGGATCTCCGCAGTCACCTCTCTCATGGTGCGCTGGAATACGCGCAGGCGCACACCGCGACTGCGGAGGTCGAGCGGATACGCGGAGGGCTGCGCGCGGCGTTCCCCGATCTATGGAGAGCGGCTGAATGAAGTTCACACCCCGGTGGCTCCTGCTGTTCGACGGCCTGGTTGTTGTCACCGCGTTCTTGCTCAGCTTCGCGGTCCGCGTGCCGTTGCGCGATCTCGGGGAGGTTCTGCCCAGATACACAGACTATCTCCCCGCATTGCTCGTCATTCGCCTGCTGGTGATCGCGATGTACGGCCTGTATCGCTCCATTTGGGCACGAGCGGCCATCCGGGAGTTCGTCGCGGTGTTGTCCGCCGTGACCACGGGCTCTATCGTGGCAACTTTGTTTCTCGTGTTTGTTACGCTGAACGAGTCCATCCCCGAGTTTCCCCGAATCGTTTTGTTCTACGAGTGGGCGCTGACCCTTGCGATGGCCGCAGGTGCGCGATACTCGTTGCGCGTGCTCGACATGCGCCAGTTAGAGGCGGATCTCGAGGATGAGGACGAGCACCACCGGCGCGTTTTACAAGCGCGGATCGCGGAGTGGCTGTACGCATCGCCGCCCGATGTGCGCCGGATGTGGCGCGCCAGTCAGCAGTTGAGCAGCCGTCGTTTCTTCAAGCGCGCGTTCGATATCATCGCCTCGCTGTTCGTGCTCGCGCTGATCTCCCCGATTCTCGCGCTCATCTGCCTGCTCATAAAGCTGGAGACGCCCGGTCCGATCCTCGCCGATACCCCGCGCCGCGCCGGACGTGGTGGAACGGAGTTCCGGATGTACAAGTTCCGTGGCATGGTGAAGAATGCGCACCTGATGCTCGTCAACGATCCCGTCCTCTGGGAGGAGTATAAGAAGCACAACTTCAAGCTCCCGGACGACCCGCGGATCACACGGGTTGGTAAGTTCATCCGTCAGCGTAGCATCGATGAGCTGCCGAACTTTATCAACGTCCTGCACGGCGAGATGAGCATGGTCGGCCCGCGGCCGCGCTACCCGTTCGAGGTCGTCGCCCAAGCCGAGCGCTTCCCCCACACACAGGCGGACATCCTGCGCACCCTCTCGATCAAGCCGGGGGTGACAGGGCCGTGGCAGATATCCGGCAGGTCGAACCTGGGCTACGAGCAGCGAACCCACCTGGAGGCGCGCTACGCGGAGACGCAATCCCTGTGGCGCGATGTCCTCATTATTCTGAAGACGATCAAGGTCGTCCTCCACAAGGAGGGCGCGCATTAGAGCCTGTTATGCACTTTGAGGAGCCGGGTCGGTAGCATGGCAGCATGGATA